>JBEVJO010000239.1:0-7106 GCA_040510175.1 Caulobacterales bacterium | reverse complement strand
CTCGCCGACATCAAACGAGCCGCGCTCCGTGAAGCCGAACGCGCCCGCGAACAACACAGCCGGGAATTGTTGGATCGCCGCGTTGTATTCCTGCACGGCGTTGTTGAAGAAACGGCGCGCAGCGGCCAGCTTGTTTTCGATGTCCGACAGATCGGCCTGCAGACGCAGGAAGTTCTGGTTGGCTTTTAAATCCGGATAGGCTTCAGCCAACGCAAAAATGCCGCCTAAGGCTGACGTCAATTGCTGCTCGGCTTGCGCCTGCCCTGCCGGCCCCTTGGCTTGCACCGCCGCGTTGCGCGCCGAAATCACCGCGTCCAGCGTGCTTTTCTCATGCGTGGCATAGCCCTTCACGGTCTCGACCAGATTGGGGATCAGATCGTGGCGCTGCTTCAGTTGAACGTCGATGTCAGCAAAGGCTTGATTGGTCGATGCGCGTAGCGAGACCAGCCGATTGTAAATCCCGACCGCCAACAGCGCGAGCACCGCAACGACGATGACGAGAATTAACAACGGGCTCATGAAACGCTCCTGTCTTGTCCGGATTCGAGCGCGCTCATGCGGCCTCCGGTTTAATAGAAGCTTCTCATAGCATCAGCGCCCTGGCTGGGAAACAGGCCGACTTATTCTCCGTTAGGGGAGAATCTGTTCGCCTTTGGGAAGCCATTGGGCACAAGCTTACCGGATTGCGCGCGCTTGCCGATCCACCCCTTCCATTCGGGGCATTCGCGCTGCCGGCCGGCGGCGTCGATCCAGCCAAAGCCGGCCGCCTTTTCGAAGGTCTTCACATCGACCAGTCCGCCATCCTTATAGGATTGCATGCGCACGCCCTTGCCCCGGCTCATTTCGGGCAGTTCGCTGAGCTTGAAGATCAGCAGTTTTCTGTTCTCGCCTAGCACGGCCACGTAATCGCCTTCGGCTTCGACAACCCGCTGCGCGCGAGCGCCCTTTGCTAGGTTCAAGACCTGCTTGCCGCCGCGCTTTTGCGACAGGCAATCCTCCGCCTTCACAATAAAGCCATGTCCATCACTGGAGGCGAAGATCAACTTTTCGTCGGGACGATGCGCGAACAGGCCGATCGGTTCGTCCTTCTCGCCAAGCTCGACCAAAAGACGCACCGGATCCCCCATGCCGCGCCCACCGGGAAGCTTGTCGCCCGCCAGCGTGAATACCCGGCCATCCGAAGCGCAGAGCAATAGCTTGTCGGTCGTGTAGACCTGTGCAGCATAAGCCGCCTCGTCGCCCTCTTTAAAGCGTAAGGTCGACAGATCGGACACGTGCCCCTTCATGGCGCGGATCCAACCTTTTTGCGACAGCACCACGGTGATCGGTTCTTTTTCGACGAAGTGTTCGACCGATAAATCCACGTCCGTCGGCGCGTCCTGGAACGTCGACCTGCGTTTGCCGATGGCGGTGCCGGGACCGAAATCCTTCTGCACCGTTTTCAGTTCGCCCGAGATCGCCGTCCATTGGCGGCGTTCAGAAGCGACAAGCGTCTCCAGCGTTTGACGCTCTTCGGTCAACGCATTGTTTTCTTTCTTGATCTCGAACTCTTCAAGCCGGCGCAACGAGCGCAAGCGCATATTCAAGATCGCCTCAGCCTGCACATCCGTCAGGCCGAACCGTTTGATCATGACGGGCTTCGGCTCATCTTCCTCGCGGATGATGCGGATCACTTCGTCGATATTGAGATAGGCGATCAGATAACCGCCCAGAACCTCGAGTCGATGGGCAATCTCTCTCAACCGCTTTTGCGACCGCCGCTGCAACACTTCGCGGCGGTGATCCAGATAAGCCTGCAACGCTTCGCGCAAGCTCATCACGCGCGGGGCGCCATGAGCGTCCAACACATTGAGGTTCAGCGAAATGCGCGTTTCCAGCGTTGATAGCTTGAACAGCGACTCCATCATCGCAGCCGGGTCGATGCTACGATTGCGAGGCTCCAGAATGATCCGCAAATCCTCAGCGGATTCATCGCGCACATCGCCAAGCAACGGCGAACGCTTTTCCTCGATCAGTGCGGCAAGATCAGCGACCAGCTTCGCCTTTTCGACCTGATACGGAATTTCGGTGATCACGATGCGCCACATGCCGCGCCCAGCGTCTTCGACCGCCCAGCGCGCGCGCAAGCGGAAGCCGCCGCGCCCTGTCGCATAGGCTTCGGCGATGGATTCCTTGGGCTCGACGACGATGCCGCCAGTCGGAAAATCCGGTCCCGGTACGAATTGCAACAAGTCTTGCGACGACGCCCGCGGATTGGCGATCAGATGCAAAGCCGCGTCGATCAGCTCACTGACATTGTGCGGCGGAATGGACGTCGCCATGCCAACCGCAATGCCATTGGCGCCGTTGGCCAGCAGGTTCGGAAACGCCGCCGGCAAAACGACTGGTTCTTCTTCCGATCCGTCATAGTTGGCGCGGAAATCGACGGTGTCGTCATCGACGCCTTGCAGCAGCAATTCACCGGCGCGCGTCAGACGGCTTTCGGTGTAGCGCATCGCCGCCGCGCTATCGCCGTCGATAGAGCCAAAGTTTCCTTGCCCATCGACGAGCATGTAACGGACGGAGAAATCCTGCGCCAAACGCACGATGGCGTCATAGATCGCCTGATCGCCATGCGGGTGCAACCGGCCCATCACGTCGCCGACAATACGCGCGGACTTCTTATAAGCCTCGTCCGGCGACAGCTTGAGCTGGCGCATTACATACAGAATCCGCCGGTGCACCGGCTTCAGCCCGTCGCGTACGTCGGGCAGCGCCCGCGACGTGATCGTGGAGAGCGCATAAGCCAAATAACGCTTGGACAGAGCCTCATCGATCGGCTCTTCAATGGTGCGGCCCGCGTCCGGGGCGTCAGCCTTGCTCATGCGATGTCCTTCAATTGCCGACCTTGGCATTCTGCTCGAGGGGCGAATCGTTCGCGAAAGCTTAGATCATTTTGCTGCGAAGCGGGAACCGGCGGCGGCTAAAGCCGTCCCGCCGCCCCCAATAATTCGATCATGCGAGAGCGCGCCTCCGGCAGCGCCTTGTGGGAAACGGCGAACAATCGTCGATCCAGAAAAAAACCCGTCAGCGCAAAGCCCGCCCCGACATCGCCCGGCCCCACTGGAGCGCTGGAGTCTCGCAAGAAAGCCGGCAGCTTTAACATTTTGTCGTGATATGGCGCGCCCGCCGCCTCGGACACCGCCCGCCCTGAGCGCGGACTGACATAAACCAGATTGTCGCGTTGCCCGGTCGCCGCGCATGTGGATAAGTCGAGGCCGTAACCCAGTTCCGCCAACAGCCCAGCCTCCCAGCGCACGAACAAAGCCGGCCAGACATCCGGCTGCGTGGTGGCCTGCAGGATCAAGCGCAACACATCATACAGCGCCGGATATTGCTGATGCTCGGGTGTGGCCGTACGCACCATGGACAGCGCCGCCGTCACCGCCGACAGCGACAGGCGATCGCCGAGCGACGCCGCGGCGCCGGCGTCCAGCGTCTCGATCGGATAGAAATGACCGAGCTGCTCCGCCAGCCGCGCGCGCCATGTCACCTTCACCAAAGTGCCGGGCTGCAGATGCGAGCGCTTTTTTGAACTCGCCCCGCCATGCACCAGACCCGCATGCCGGCCATGATCGCGCGTAAACAGTTCCAGCAAGGCGTCGGCTTCGCCGAAGGGCCGCGCCGCCAAGATGATGCCGTCAGCGGTCCATTCCATGCGCAGGAGTCCTTACGACTCGTAGTCTAGACCCAAATCGGAATAGCGGCGCGGGTCTTCGCTCCAATTCTCGGCGACCTTGACGTTCAGAAAGAGGTGCACCCGGCGGTCGAAGAATTCCTCCATCGACTTACGTGCCTGGGTGCCGATCGCCTTGATGGTCTCGCCCTTATGGCCAAGGGCAATGCCCTTCTGGCTGTCGCGCGCAACGTACAGCGTTTGTTCGATCCGCGTGGAGCCGTCTTTCTGGTCCTTAAAGGAATCCGTTTCCACCGTCGTCTCGTACGGCAATTCGTCATGCAGCCGGAGCATGACCTTTTCGCGCGTGATCTCGGCGGCGATCAGGCGTTCCTGAAGATCGGCCAGTTGATCTTCCGGATACATCCACGGCCCCTCCGGTGCCTGCGCTTCCAGCCGGGCGTGAAGATCTTTCACTCCATCGCCGTTCTTGGCGGAGATCATGAAGACCTCCGAATAGGCGCCGGTTTTGAACAGCACATCAGCCACTGCGAACAAAGCGTCGCGCGGCATGGCGTCGATCTTGTTCAATACCAGGACCGCCTTCAGCGCATATTTGTTCAGGCCTTCGGAAATGCTCGCGGTGTCTTCGCCGGAGCGAGCATCGCCGCTGACTTTGCCGCCGGTGATGAGACGGCTCTCCGCCGGGGCGTCAACCACATGGACAATGGCGTCGGCGTCCTGCGCGCCCATCCAGGCGGCGCGCACCATGGCGCGATCCAGCCGGCGCTTCGGCGCAAATATCCCTGGCGTGTCGACCAGCGCCAATTGCACGTCGCCGCGCGTCGCGACGCCGCGCACCTGAAAGCGCGTGGTCTGCACCTTGTGGGTCACGATGGACACATGCGCGCCGACAATGGCGTTCACCAAAGTCGACTTGCCGGCATTCGGCGCGCCAATCACGGCGATAAAACCGCATCTGCGATTTTGCCCAGTTCCTTGATCAGCCACGTCCGCCGCCCCCAACATGTTCCAAAGCGGCCAAAGCCGCCGCGCGTTCGGCTTCTTGTTTTGATTTTCCGACCGCACGCGCTGGCGGCAGATTTCCCACAACTACCTCGACCTCGAAACTCGGCGCATGATCCGGACCAGCGCGCGTCACCACGCGATAAGCCGGCGCCGTTCCGCCATGCGCCGCCGCCCATTCCTGCAAAGCGTTTTTCGGATCCTTGGCGCGGATTGTCGCACCGTCGATGTCTTCGCCCCAGAATTTAAGGACACAACCGCGCGCAACTTCCAACCCGCCGTCGAGATATAAAGCCGCTAGAATCGCTTCAGCGGCGTCGCCCAGAATGCCTTCCTTCAAGCGCCCGCCGGCATTGTCTTCGGTCGGGGAGAGGATGAGTGCGCGGCCGAGTTCCATACGCCGCGCGGCGCGCGCACACCCCGCCAACGAAACCACTGAGTTGAACCGGATCGTCAAGCCGCCTTCGTCGTGCTGACCGAAACGCCGAAACAATTCGTCGGCGACGATCAGGCCGAGCACCCGGTCGCCGAGAAACTCAAGCCGTTGGTTGGTTTGCTGGCGCGTTATTTTCGCTTTGCGCCCCGCCGCGTTTTCGGCCGCGCTGGCGTGCGTCAATGCAGACTGAAACAAATCCCTGTCGGCAAATTCATACCCGAGTCGCTCTTGCAGCGCTTCCGCTTCGCTCGTCAGCGTCACTTGATTTGCTTGCAAAAACGCGACCCGCGGAACTCGCTGAACCAGGAAATCGGATTGAACAACGAGGCGCCGTCATTGAACGACAGGAAAACCAACTCCGCTTTGCCGATCAGATTTTCCTCGGGCACGTATCCGACCATCGACAACACGCGACTGTCCTGCGAGTTGTCCCGGTTGTCGCCCATCATGAAAAAATGGCCTGCGGGCACAACATAGACATCTGTATCGTCCAGCCCGCCATTTGGGACAAGATCGTAGGTGATGTAGCTTTTGCCGTTCGGCAGCGTTTCCTTCCAGCGCGCCACATTCCGCACGACACCATATTCGTCCTCATCGACGACTTCCGGCATCTGTTCGCGCTGCACAGGTTTGTCGTTAATATAGAGCGCGCCACCCTTCACTTGAATATGGTCGCCGGGCAAACCGATCAGGCGCTTGATGTAATCTGTCTTGTTGTCCGACGGCAGCTTGAAGACGATCACGTCGCCGCGGTTCGGCGCCTTGTCGAGAATGCGCCCGTTGAACAAAGGTGGGCTGAACGGCATGGAGTGTTTGGAATAGCCGTAGGCGAACTTGTTCACGAAAATGTAGTCGTGGGTCAGCAGCGTCGGCACCATGGATTCCGATGGAATTGTGAAGGGCTGGAACAACAGCACACGCACCACCAGCGCAATGCCCAGCGCATAAACGATGGTTTTAACATTGTCCCAAACCGCGGCGGCTGCGCTCAGCTTGGGGTTCACATCGCTCGTCACTACTTCACCCTGGGACAAAACTCGCCCTCCGATCGCCTAACGCTCTTCGCGAAACGATGAAACACCATTTCAGACAAAGGCCGCATACCTAAACGCCACATCCGCTCTACCCCGTCGAAGATGAACATCTCCTGTGGGTCCGGAAGCAGCCATGAACTATCGTCTAATCCGCCGAAATGATGACAATGGCCTGGGCCATTGGGAAATCATCGCTCAGGCTCACCTGTAGATTCAGGGTCTTGCCCGGCGGAATCATTTTTTCAAGCTGTAAAGCAGCGCCGCCGGTCAAAGCCAGCGTCGGCTTTCCGCTAGAATCATTCACCACCCCGATATCCTTGAAAAAAACGCCTTCCGCCAAGCCCGTACCTAAAGCCTTGGCTGCGGCCTCCTTGGCGGCGAACCGGCGCGCATAGCTCCCCGCCCGGCCTTTGCGGCTATCGCATTTTGCGCGTTCGGCCTCGGTGAACACTTTGTGTGAAAACCGTTCGCCGAAGCGCTCGAGCGTTTCTTCAATGCGCCTGATGTCGCAAATATCGATGCCGACGCCGAGGATCATTGCCGCGCCGAGTCCATCAAAGCGCGCATCTGCCGGATCGCGCCAGCGAATCCAATGAAGATCCCCTCACCCACCAGGAAATGCCCAATATTGAGTTCCATGACTTCCGGCATCGCGGCGATCGGCGTCACGGATCCAAAATTGATGCCGTGCCCGGCATGGACTTCCAGCCCCGAACGCGCCGCCAGCGCAGCGCCGTCTTTTAGAACTTGCAGGAGGCGCGCCGTCCCTGCCGCATCCTCCGCATCAAAGGCGTGGCAATAATCGCCGGTATGCAATTCAACGACGTCAGCGCCGATCTCGGCCGACGCATTGATCTGCTCGGGGTCGGGATCGATGAAAAGCGAAACCCGGATTTTCGAGTCCTGCAGCGCGCGAACGATGGGCTTCAGCGCCGCGAAACCGCCACGCACATTC
>JBEVJO010000238.1:0-9277 GCA_040510175.1 Caulobacterales bacterium | reverse complement strand
TCGATCCGAAGGAAGACGCGGCCGTCGTCATCGTCAAGCACGCCAATCCGTGCGGCGTCGCCGTGGGCGACAGCGTTGCCGATGCCTATAAACGCGCGCTCGCGTGCGATTCCACCCGCGCCTTCGGCGGCATCGTCGCCTGTAATCGCGCATTGGATGGCCCCGCCGCCGAAGAGATCGTGAAAATCTTCACCGAAGTTGTGATCGCACCCGACGCCGACGGCGAGGCGCGTGCGATTTTCGCCGCTAAGAAAAACTTGCGGCTGCTGCTCAGCGGCGGCGTTTCCGATCCACGCGCCGGCGGCATGGTCTATAAGTCCGTCACCGGTGGCTTCCTGGCGCAAACGCGCGATTCCGGCGTGGTGAATCCGGAAGAGCTCAAAGTCGTCACCAAGCGCGAACCGACCGAACAAGAACTGAAAGATCTGCTGTTCGCCTTCAAGGTCGCCAAGCACGTCAAATCCAACGCCATCATCTATGCGCGCAATCTCGCCACAGTCGGCATCGGCGCCGGACAGATGAGCCGCGTCGACTCAGCGCGCATCGCCGCTCACAAAGCATCCGAAGCCGCCAAGGAAGCGAAAGAGACGGTAACCTGGGCCAAAGGTTCGGTCTGCGCTTCCGACGCCTTTTTCCCATTCGCCGATGGTCTGTTACAAGCGATCGAGGCTGGCGCCACCGCCGTCATCCAGCCGGGCGGCTCCATGCGCGACGAAGAAGTCATCAAGGCAGCTGACGATGCTGGCATCGCCATGGTGTTCACCGGAATACGCCACTTCCGCCATTAGGGTTCAATGCCGATAAAGCGCACCTCGCTGGACGAGCGGATTGAAGCTTTGTCCGCGCATTGGGAATTGCACCGTCCCAAAATAGACGGTCGTATTCCGTTGGTGGTGCAGCTCCCAGGCTGTGGCGGTAAGAAACCATTTCAAAATACTTGGGCTAAAGTCGCCAATGATTCCGGCGTCGCCGCGTTGGTCGTGGATTCGCATGCGCCGCGCGCAATCTCGCAATTCGACGCTTATTCCCAAGTCTGCACGGGACTGATCCTGCGTGGCGCTGAGCGCGCCGGCGATCTGATCGCCGCCTTGGAATGGGCGCGCCGCCAGGACTGGGTTGATCCCAAGCGTCTTTATGCCGGCGGCTGGAGCCACGGCGGCTGGACCATCATCGATGCGCTTTGTCTCGGCGATCGCATCGAACGCTTTACCGGTTTACACGATGCGCCCCCGCAGCCTTTCGCAGGATTGTTGGCGGCGTTTCTTGTCTATCCTTATGGCGGGCCCGGCATGGCGGCGCATACCCGACCGATGACTGCAGCGCCGGATCTGACCGCGATCGTTTGCGGCCGGGACTATATCGTCGGCCAGCACGCGCCCGTCCGCGTCTTGCACCGACTGAAAGCGCAAGGCGCCAAGCTGGACGTTGAAATATTTCCTAACGGCACGCACGCTTTCGATGAACCCGACGCGCGTGATTTGCGCGTACAATACGACCCGGCGCTGACTTCTCGGGCACATAAATTATATCGGGACTTTCTGACCCAATCGCGCGATTAGGCGCCGATTGGAAATTTGACACCACACGTCTTCCGTGAAAGTTTGCTAGCAAACTAGTTGCTTGGGAGGCGACACATGCAAAATATTCCTTTGCTGCGTTTCGAAGACGTTACCCCGGAATGGCTCACGCCGGCGCTGCGCAACACCTGGCCGGATGTGACGGTGAAGGCAGTCCGGCGCGGGCCGATTTTTGGCTACAAGCAGAACAAGTTTCGCGTCGAAGTCGATTATGCCGATGCAAAGAGCGAGCTGCCGCGCACCTTCATCGTAAAGAGCAACTTTCCCGGCGAGAACAATCCCTCCACCGGCTCCGCTTGGGCCATGGCCAACGAGTTGCGCTCGTTACGTGACCTGGTGCCGATGGTCACCGCCCCGCACATGCCGAAATGGCATCACATCACGGTCACAGACGAAGCCTCCGACATCGTGATGGAAGATCTGAAGCCGCATGGCGTCACCTTCTTCAATGCGTTCCATTCCCTCGATCTCGGCCAAGCGATGGCGTTCATGGACGCCTTTGCGCGTATGCACGCCAGCGCCTGGAACAGCCCTCAGTTCAAGCCCGGCGGCGCGATGGGGCCCGGCACCTTCGCCGGCGAGAATCGCCGCTTGGTCAACGACGTTTATTTCCCAACCTTCTTCACGCCCGAAAACTGGAAATCCTATGTTGAACTGCCGCGCGGCCGGGCTTTGCCTAATGCGTTCCAGGATATGGAGCGGGCGCAGAAAGCTTGGGGCCGTATGTGGTCAGCGATCAGTCAATCCGCGATGGTCATGGTCCATGGCGACGAACATCTCGGCAATTTGTATGTCACCGCAGAAGGCGAACCCGGCGTACTCGATTGGGTGGCGCGTCCGGAGCATTGGCCGATCGGCATCGCCTATTTTATGCTTGGCGCACTCGACATCATTGACCGCAAGCATTGGGAGAAGGCGCTGCTGTCGCATTATTTGACGCGTCTCAAAGCGTATGGCGTGCAGGAAACTCCGGATTTTGAAGAAGCGTGGTTCCTCTATCGTTGCTGCGCGTTTTATCCGGTCGTGACCTGGCTCAACAATAGCGGCATCTGGCAACCAGAAGCGGTCAACACCGTGAACGCGGTCCGCGCCGCTGCGGCCGCCGTCGATCACGATACTTTCGGGCTTCTTGGCGTCTAGCCTGCCGCTTGGTGCGGCCGGACCATCACTTTGGCGGGATGGGATCCGGTGCGCATTGCGTCAAAACGCGCCGGCAGGTCTTCAAGGCTGAGTGTCTCGCCGATCATGGCGCGCGGCTCAACGGCGCCGCCGGCGAACGCATCAATCGCCGTGTGAAAATCCTGGACGCTGTAGGCCGCGCTGAAGCGCACATCGCACTCCTTCATCATGCCCAGAACGGGTATGATCGTATCCGGCTTCAGGCATCCGCCCAGGGATAGCACCGTTCCGCCGACGCGCACCAGATCGATCGCTTGTTGAATCGCGCCGGGTGCACCGGCGCCTTCGATGACAATGTCCGGGACGCCGCCCAACACGCCGGCGACATTCGCCGCCAGATCGTCGCCGAGCGTGGCAAAACCGTCGGCGCCCAATTGTCCCGCCAGCGCTTCGCCGCGCCGGGAAGGGGCGATACAGACAATCGATCCTGCGCCAAACCTCCGCGCCCAGAAAATCGACGCGGCGCCGATGGCGCCTGCGCCAACCACCGCCACCCGCGCGTTTTTGATGTCGGTCAACCGCCGCACACCGCGCAAAGACGAGGCCAACGGCTCAACAAGCGCGCCATCATCGAAGCTGACGCTGTCAGGCAACCGCATCGCGGTGCGCTGGTCGATCAGTGTATATTCACTGTAGCCGCCCGCCATCGGCTGCATGGACTTGCAGTGCAGCGGCGTACCATTGCGGCAAGCTTCACATTCACCGCACCCGCTCATCGGCAGCGCCGTCACCCGGTCGCCGAGCTTCAGCAAGCCGTCCTGCGCAATCTCGACCACTTCACCCGCATATTCATGGCCGAGCGCTGTGCCGCACGGCCAATCAAAGGGGGAGCCGCTGGTCATGTGGATGTCCGAGCCGCAAATGCCGCAGCGCTCGACCTTGATCAGCGCCTGATGCGCGGCAGGACGCGGACGTTCGACCGCTTCGATGGACAGCGGTTTGCCGACGCCGTTGAAAATTGCCCGTTTCAATGTCTACCTCTTATGCCGCACTGCCCGACAACGTGCGCAATTGCGCCGCCGCCAGCGTCAGCTTACCCAAAGTCCAGGCGCCGGACCCACGAATATCTTCCAGGCTGGCCTTGACGATATCGGCGCGGGCGCCGTGGCTCTGCCGCCATGTCTCGATCAGATGCGCGGCGGCGTTTGGATCGGTCACGCCGGAGCGCGCCTGCGGATTTTTAGATTCCGCGTGGCGCATGGCGGCGCCGGCGAAATCCAATTGCATCGAGAACAATTCCTCACGCAAGCGCCGCAAGGCCAGACGGTCCCAATGTTGATCCGCTTTGGCGGCGTCAGCCCCTGCACGCATATCGGCGAAGCCGAACGCCTCACCGGCGGCGAACACGACACGGGCGGTCTCAGCTGGTCCCCAAGACCGGATGCGCCCGAGGTCTAGAATGTCCAGCGCATTGGCAAGTGGCTGCAGGCCGGCGGCTGTTTGAGCCAGTTCCGCCGGCGCACCGGCGCTGACGAAACTCTGCGCGCGGCGCACGATGTCCGCCTGCACCAAGGGCGAGGCGCTGGCGCCCACCATGGCGCGCAAGGAATCGACGCCAGGCTGATAGGCGGCGATCAATTCGCCGATGGGACGCGGCGCAGTCTTGGCGTGCAGGCGGGCCGCGAGCCAGGCGCTTTCGCGCCCCAGCACGCGTACAGCTTCACTCTGCAAGCCTAGTTGCAGCGCCGCCGTTTGCGGTCCGTCGATCGCTTCGACGCTTTGCATGAATTCGTCGAGGCGGAAGATTTTGCGCACTGCTTCCAACGCGCGAATAATGTCGTCATAGGCTGCGCCCGAGGCGTCGCTGACGCGCTGGATCAAAACCGGTCCACCCAAATCGATCAGCGCGTTGCCGATCCGCATGGTGATGATTTCGCGCCGCAAGCGGTGCGACTGCATCTCCGGTTCGAACTTCGCGCACTCAGCCGGGAAGTAGCCCTTTAGCGCCGGCAGAAAATGCGGATCGTCGGGGACGTCCGAGGTTTGCAGCAAGCTCGAATTGGTCAGCTTTGCGTAGGCCAACAGGACCGATAATTCGGGCCGGGTCAGGCCAACGCCCGCTTCGCGCCGGTTCTTGAATTCCTCTGTGCTTGGCAAACCTTCGACCCGCCGGTTCAGCCGCCCCAACTTTTCCAGGCTTTGGATAAAGCGCTCGTGCGCGTCGATATCTTTTTCGGCGCTGGATTGCGCGAAGCTGAGAGCGCGCGTCTGATCGTAATTGTCACGCAGCACTAGCGCGCCAACTTCATCGCGCATGGAATCCAGCAAAGCGTTGCGATCATCCGCTTGTAGCGAGCCGCTGCGAATGGCCCCGGCCAGCAAGATTTTGATATTGACTTCATGATCGGAGGTATCGACCCCGGCCGAATTGTCGATGGCGTCGGTGTTGATGCGGCCGCCATTGTCGTCCCGTTTGTGCTGCGCGAAGGCGATGCGACCCGCTTGTGTCACGCCCAGATTGGCGCCCTCACCGACCACCTTGGCCCGCACTTCGTCAGCATCGACGCGAACCGCATCGTTTGCCTTGTCGCCGACATCCATATGCGATTGCGAGCGCGCCTTGATGAAGGTCCCGATGCCGCCAAACCACAAAAGGTCGCAAGGCGCTTTCAGCAAAGCGTGCAAGAATTCGGCGGGCGTGACCGAGTCTGCCTCAATGCCGCTGATCGCCTTCATCTCGGGTGTCAGCGCCATCGATTTGGCGGCGCGGCTGATGATACCGCCGCCCTGGGAGATCTTCGCTGGATCGTAATCCTGCCAAGAGGAGCGCGGCAGCGCAAACAGGCGCGCACGTTCATCCCATGAGGTCGCAGGATCGGGATTCGGATCAATGAAAATATCGCGATGGTCAAAGGCCGCGATGAGTTTGATTTGTTTCGACAGCAGCATGCCATTGCCGAACACGTCGCCGGACATATCGCCGACGCCGATGACGGTGAACGGCTCGGCTTGAATGTCGGCGACCATTTCGCGGAAGTGACGTTTCACCGCCTCCCACGCGCCCTTGGCGGTGATGCCCATGGCCTTGTGGTCGTAGCCCTGCGAGCCGCCAGAGGCGAAGGCATCCCCCAGCCAGAAGCCGTACTCGGCGGCAACGCCATTGGCGATGTCGGAGAAGGTCGCGGTGCCCTTGTCCGCCGCGACGACGAGATACGGATCCTCGCCGTCCCAAACAACGGTGTCCGCCGGATGCGTCACTTTCTGACCGTCCAGATTGTCCGTGATGTCGAGCAAGCCGCGCAGAAAGGTTTTGTAGGCGCTGATCGCTTCGGTTTGGATCGCGTCGCGATTGCCGCCCCGCGGCAATTGCTTGGGATAAAACCCGCCTTTCGAGCCGACGGGCACGATGACGGCGTTTTTCACCTGTTGCGCCTTGACGAGTCCAAGCACTTCGGTGCGGAAGTCGTCCCGCCGGTCCGACCACCGCAAGCCGCCACGCGCCACAGGGCCAAAGCGCAAATGCACGCCTTCGACCTGCGGCGACCAGATGAAGATTTCGCGGAAGGGTTTGGGGTCCGGCAAATCCGTCAGTGTGCTGCTGGCGACCTTGAACGAGATATGCGCCTTGTGCGCGCCTTTGGCGTCTGTCTGATAGAAATTGGTGCGCTGGATCGCGCTGACGAGCGCTGCCATGCGGCGCAAGACGCGGTCGTGATCCAGGCTGACAACTTTTTCCAGCGCCTGATTGATTTTGCCTTGCACAGTTTCGGCGGTCTTCTGACGGGTGCTCAGGTCGGTGTCCATGTCGGGATCGAGCCGCATATGGAAGAGGTCCAGGATCAACCGCGCCAGTTCGGGATAGTCGGACAGCGCCATTTCCTGCACGGTCTGGCTTGGGTCCAGGCCGCTTTGCCCGCGATACTTGGCTAGCGCACGCAACAACGCCGCTTCGCGCCAATCAACGCCAAGCGATAGGATTAGCTTGTTAAAGCCGTCATTCTCGGTCCGGCCGCTCCAGGCGGCGGCGAAGGCGCGCTCAAAGCTTTGCTCGACTGTATCAAACGCCACCGGCGAACCATCGGCGGAGCGCGTGCGTACGTCGTGTATTTTACCGCCCGGCGCGCCATATCTTGGCTTCACTACGTAACCGGTCTCCGACACCACATAGAGGCCAAGATTTTCCAGGATCGGCAGCGCGGCCGACAAAGCGATCAGCTCACCCGACGAATAGATCTTGCAGCGAAGAACATCGGCGCCGTCTCCATGCACGCGATACGCGCCGACGCGCACCGGCTCTTCCGGCGTCAGACGTTTGAGTTCTGCGATATCCGTAAGCGCATCGAACGGCGAGAACATCTCCCGATAGCCGGCTGAAAACGCGCCGGCATAAGCATGCGCCACATCTGCGCCTTCGCCGTTGGAGAGCCCATCGCGCGCTGCCTGCGCCAGTTCGTCATCCCAGGATCGCGCCATCGCGGCGATATGGTCTTCCAGCGCGTCTTCATTCGGCTCGGGGTGGCCCTGATAGAAGCCGCCAATGATGAAGTGGACGCGCGCCAATGGGCCGTCGCTGAAGTTTGGATAATAAGCGGACACCCGTCCGTCGTAGGCGCGCGCCAGAGCCGCGCCGATTTTCTCACGCAGCTCTGAGTCGTAGTTTTCACGCGGCACGAAAACCAGAATTGACGCAAAGCGATCGAAGCGATCGCGGCGAATGAAAATGCGGGTGCGCGGACGGTCCTGCAAATGCAAAATGCCAAGGCAGGTGTTCAGCAATTCGTCTTCGGAGATTTGGTACAATTCGTCGCGCGGATAACTCTCGACGATATTGCGCAACGCCTTGGCGTTATGGCTGCCCGGTTGCTTGCCTGCCTGATCCAACACGCGCTGCACCTTGCGGCGCAACAGCGGAATCTCGCTCGGCTGGCGCACATACGATTCCGCCGTGAACAAACCCACGAAACGAGTTTCGCCGATGACCATGCCATCGGAATCGTAGCGCTTCACACCGATATAATCAGCATAGACGCGACGATGCACACGCGACTTCAGATTGGACTTCGAGACCACAATCGGCGTCGGCGCATCCAGGAAGGCGCCGATCGACGCCGTGATCACGCTCGGCTCTGAGCCGCGGCGCAGGACGCCGCGATTGGGGTCGCGCAAAACTCCTAAGCTCGAATGCGGTACGACATTGGGTTCGCCCTGCGCCAATGTGCCATCCGGCGCGCGCGGATAATCAGCGTCGCGGACGCCGAGAAACGCGAAATGCTCGTCCGCGAGCCAGTTCAGAAAATCCAGCGCCTCGGAAACCTCGCCGGGCGACGCCGGCGTCCGCGCCGTTTGTAGCGCGCGAGCGCATTCCTTCATGCGCGCGCGCATGGCCTGATAATCGGAAACGGCGGCGCGCACATCGGCCAAAGTCGCCTGCACGCCTTCCAGCACACGCCGGCGCGCTTCGACGTCCAAAGGCTCCAGATGCACCAGAATATAGGATTCAGCGTGATCCACGCCATGGTTAGCGCGGCGGCCGTCGGGCGTCCGCGGGCAAGACACAATGGGATGAAACATCGCCAACACGCGTAAACTTTGCGCGTTGATTTCGGCCATCACGGAATCAACGAGGAACGGCATATCCGGCCCGACGATTTCCAGCGACAGACGCTCGATCGCACGGCCGTCGGCGCCGATTGCGTTCCGCAGCACGATGCTTTGTGCGCCGGGCTCCCGCGTTTCGGAATCGAGCCACATCGCATGGGCGATCGCGAGAAAATCTTGGAGACTAACGCCTTCCAATTCATCCGGCTCGGCGTCTTCAAATAATTGAGCGAGGAACTCGACCGCGTCCCGCGTCAGGCGCCCGTCGCGCTGGAAGCCGAGATATTTGGCGCTCTCAGCAAGGCGCAGCAATTCATCGCGAGAAAAAGCGCGATCCAGCGGCCGGTTTCCGTCCATGATCAGTATTCCCTAGTTGGCGCGATCGCCCTGTACAAAAGCTCGCGCTCCAACAGTTGCGCCGTTTTCTTGAACGCAGACTCGCACACTTCGCCGTCTGCGGCACAGCAAATTTACGTGACGAAAGAGACTGTTCCTAGAATTTCAAGTGCGCGCCGGATAGCGAAAGCGCCCCGTTATTGGCCAGGCGTTCAACACATCCTCGATCTGTACCCCGGAGCCGACATTATGCGTGATCAGAGGCTCGGTTTTGTCGGCATTCCAGCGGGTCGAGACGACGCCGATATGCGGCAGGTTTCCAGGCAAGCGCCACGTTACGAAGTCGCCCGGCAGCAACGCGGCATCGCCGCCCGACAAAGCGCAGCCCGACCGCTTGAATAGGACCTCCAAATTAAGCACGCGCCGGTGGTCGATATTGCGATCCGGCGTTTTCAGCCCCCAAGTCTTTGGATAGGCGCTGAAATCCGAGCGCATGTCGCGGTTCACGACTGCTTGAAGGTCAAGGCTCACCGCCCGCAACGCTCGGATCACCACGTCGGCACAGACGCCGCGTTCCATCGGTACATCGCCCATCGGATAATCGAGGCGCACATAAGACGGATCGTAAGAGAGGGTGACGCCGTGTG
>JBEVJO010000237.1:0-9046 GCA_040510175.1 Caulobacterales bacterium | reverse complement strand
GTTTGGCGCTTCTTGGCGTTGCGGTGTATTTTTATGTGCTGACCCAGATGCAAGGCATCGCGATCACGGATCGCACGGTTGTCGATTCGCTGGTGGCCTTGGGTTTTGGCGCTTCGCTGATTTCAATTTTCGCTCGTCTAGGCGGTGGCATCTTCACCAAAGGCGCGGATGTCGGCGGCGACATGGTCGGCAAGATTGAAGCCGGCATTCCGGAGGATGATCCACGCAACCCCGCCACGATCGCTGACAATGTCGGCGACAATGTTGGCGATTGCGCGGGCATGGCGGCGGACTTGTTCGAAACTTATGCGGTGACGATCGTTGCGACCATGGTTTTGGCGGCGATCACCTTCGCCAGCACCACGGCAGTCGAATCCATGATGATGTTGCCGCTGGCCATTGGCGGCGCGTGCATTCTTACCTCGATCATCGGCACATTCTTCGTCCGTCTCGGCGCGTCGAAGAATGTCATGGCGGCTTTGTATAAAGGCCTAGTCGCTACCGGCGTTCTTTCCGTCGCCGCATTGGCGGGCGTTATCTACAAGCTCAATGGCGGTTTCGGCCCGCTTTATGTTGGTTCCGCCTTCACGGGTATGGATTTGTTCCTTTGCGGAATTGTCGGCTTGCTAGTGACCGCCTCCATCGTGTGGATCACGGAATACTACACGTCGACGGCCTTCAATCCGGTGCGCAGCATTGCCAAGGCGTCCGTCTCCGGTCACGGCACGAACGTGATCCAGGGCTTGGCGGTTTCGATGGAAGCGACGGCGTTGCCGGCGCTCGTGATCATCGCCGGCATCATCTTGGCGCACAATCTGGCAGGCTTGTTTGGCATTGCGGTGGCCACCACCACCATGCTGGGCGTGGCGGGCGTGATTGTTGCGCTCGACGCATTCGGTCCGGTGACGGACAATGCGGGAGGCATCGCCGAAATGTCCGACATGCCGAAAGAAGTGCGTGTCACCACTGATGCGCTCGACGCGGTCGGCAACACCACGAAGGCGGTGACCAAGGGCTATGCGATCGGTTCTGCGGGCCTTGGCGCGCTGGTGCTGTTCGCCGCGTTCTCGGCTGATTTGAACGAGTTCGCCGCCCATCCCGAAGAGCATCCGTTTTTCGCGGGCGTCGTGCCGAACTTTAGCCTCGACAATCCGTATGTGATCGTCGGCCTGCTGGTTGGCGGTCTGTTGCCCTTCCTGTTCGCAGGCTGGTCAATGACCGCTGTCGGACGTGCTGCTGTGTCGGTGGTGGAGGAAGTCCGCCGCCAGTTCCGCGAAAAGCCGGGCATCATGACCTTCCAGGAAAAGCCGGATTACGGCCGCGCCGTCGATATCCTCACCAAGGCCGCGATCAAGGAAATGATCGTCCCGTCCTTGTTGCCGGTGTTGTCGCCGATCGTGCTGTTCTTCGTGATCACGGGGATCGCGGGCAAGTCGAACGGTCTGGCGGCTTTGGGCGCCATGCTGATGGGCGTTATCGTGACCGGTCTCTTCGTTGCTGTTTCGATGACCTCGGGCGGCGGCGCCTGGGATAACGCCAAGAAATACATCGAAGAGGGCAATCACGGCGGCAAGGGCTCTGAAGCCCATAAAGCGGCTGTGACCGGCGACACTGTCGGCGACCCCTACAAGGATACGGCAGGTCCGGCGGTGAACCCGCTGATCAAGATCACCAACATTGTGGCGTTGCTGCTGTTGGCGGTATTGGCCCGGCAGACCAGCTGAGTTCTGGGATACCCACAAACAAAATGGCCCTCCGGAGCGATCCGGAGGGCCCTTTCTTTTGCCGGTCTAGCGCGTGTTAGCGGCGAGAGCCGATTTCGTCGTCGTTCTGCGGAAGCCCTGTGGAGCGTCCAACATTGCCGAAAATCTGCTCGATGATGGACAATTCGCGGCCCCGGGTCGGGGTCTTGCGATCGGAATATTTCATCACCCGGCCATCGGCCAAGCTATAGGTCTTGACCTGAGAGACCACGTCCTTGTCGTCAAACTTCACTGCTAGAACAGTGCGTTGGGTGGTCTTTGGCAGGTGGTAGGTGCGCCGTTCCTTGGTGTCGGAGATGTAGTACCAGGAATTATCGTCGAACGCCGCGATCGTGGAGGGGCTGCCATAGCGGGACAAAACCGTCGATTTGGTGTCCACGCCTTGCTGAAGAGCGAGTTGGTTGGTTTCGTCAGGGATATAGCCGCGCCGGTCGATCGACGGCGCGCAGGCCGCCAAACCACCTGCCGTCAGCGCAATGAGCGCGATGGCGCGGGGCCGGGCCGAAGCCACAATATTACGAATAGACATGAAGCGCTCCCTTCAGCATTTGACGTACCGGCGGCGCCCGCTAGTTTCAAGCGTTCATGATGGTTCTCGATATATTCAAACGCAGTCCCCGCTGGAGCACTAAAGCCGCATTGCGGCGGCAGGCGGACGATTTACTCAGTCAAGCCATGCAAGCCGCCCGTGATCCGGCGCTTTATGGGGCCGGGGCGACGCCTGACGACTTTTCAGGGCGGTTCGACGTTCTGACGCTGATCGCCTCGCTGGTCAGCCTTCGTTTGTCCGATTTGGGCGAGCCCGCGGCGGGGCTCAACCAGTCATTCGTCAACGCCGTCTTCAAAAGCTTTGACGACGCCTTGCGCGAGGATGGCGTGGGTGATCTCACCGTGCCGAAGAAGATGCAGCGGCTGGCCGAAGCGTTTTATGGCCGGGCGGCGGCGTATCGAAAGGCGCTGGAGGCTATAGAGACGGGGGATTCAGAGGGGCGGCTGGAATTGGTGTCCGCGCTCCATCGCAATGTTTTGCGGTCGGATCCATCCTGCGAACGCTTTGCGGAGCGTTTGGCGGACCACTGCGTTGCCATACGGACGACGCTGGCGCAGGTGTCGTTGGACGATTTGTGCGCGGGCGCCATAATCTGGCCGAGCCCCGTTGATCGTGAAGCCTCTGTTTGAGATTCCTTCTTTGATCGATATGGTCGGCTGAAATTGAGTCTCAGTTCAAATTTTTCATGAATTCAGGCTCGTAACGTTTTGAAAGCCAGATGAGCAGCGATCTCGTCATCTCCGTTGACGGCATGGGCGGCGATAACGCCCCGGGGGTCGTTGTCGCCGGCGTGCAATTGTTCGCCGCCGCGCGGAAGGACGTCCGCATTCTGCTGCATGGAGACGAAGCGAGACTCACGCCTTTGCTGGAAAAATCGCCGGCGGCTCGAAAAGTGTCCACGATTATTCATAGTCCAAATGTCGTCGCGATGGACGCCAAGCCTGCGCAGGCGCTGCGGCGCGGCAAGGGCACCAGCATGTGGTCCGCCATTGAATCCGTAAAGAATGGGCAGGCGCGGGTCGTAACTTCGGCCGGCAATACCGGCGCCCTAATGGCGATGTCGCGTCTGCAGTTGCGCTGCGTCCAAGGGGTCGATCGACCCGCACTGGCCGCGCTCTGGCCGACGGAAAAAGGCGCCTGCGCCGTACTGGATGTCGGCGCCAATGTCGAAAATGACGCAACCGAACTGGCGGCGTTTGCGGTAATGGGACAAGCGTATTTTCGCGCCATGTTCGGCAAGGCGCAGCCCAGCGTTGCTTTGCTCAATGTCGGCGCCGAGGACGTAAAGGGTCACGTCGAAATTAGAGAAGCTGCGCGGCTGCTGCGCGAGAGCGGAATCGAAATGAACTTTATTGGATTTGTCGAAGGCGACGATATTGGCAAAGGCGCCGCTGACGTGATCGTCACCGACGGCTTTACCGGCAATGTCGCCTTGAAGACTGCAGAGGGGACGGCGAGATTTGTCGCCAAAGCGCTGAAGGATGCCTTCAAGAGTGGGCCTTTCTCCATCCTTGGCGCCTTAATCGCGAGCGGCGCCTTGTCGAAGGTAAAATCACGACTTGATCCGCGCAAAGTGAATGGCGCTGCGTTTTTGGGTCTGAACGGTCATGTCGTAAAGAGCCACGGCGGCACTGACGCTTTGGGATTTGCCACGGCGCTGAAGTTTGCCGCCAACCTCGCCGCCAGCAATGTTCCGGAAGAGGTCGAGGCCACCTTGAAGCGCGCCCCGCAATTACAACATGCGCCACGATCTCGCCAAGCGGACGCCATCCCGACGGACGTTGCCTCATGAGCGAGTTGCGTTCGATTATTCTTGGCAGCGGGTCCTATTTGCCCGCACAAATTTTGACTAACGCAGATCTCGCGAAGCGCGTGGACACCTCCGACGAGTGGATCGTAGAGCGCACTGGAATCAAGGCGCGGCACATCGCGGCGCCGGAAGAAAAGACGTCTGATCTCGCGATTGCGGCAGCGCGCGCCGCGCTTGATGCTGCGGGCGTATCAGGTACGAGCATCGACATGGTCGTGCTCGCGACAGCAACGCCAGATCGCACTTTTCCAGCGACTGCGGCGCGTGTGCAGGCGGCGATTGGCATGACGTCCGGCGCTGCATTTGATGTGCAGGCGGTGTGCTCCGGGTTCATATACGCATTGGCGGTAGCGGACAATTTCCTCGCGCGTGGTCAAGCGAAGCGCGCGTTGGTTATTGGCGCGGAGACCTTCTCTCGCATTCTGGACTGGAATGATCGGTCCACTTGCGTTTTGTTCGGTGACGGCGCCGGCGCGGTGGTATTGGAAGCTATTGCGCCGTCAGAGGCCAATGGCCGTGGCGTTTTGGCGACCTATCTGCGCGCCGATGGCCGGCACGAAGATCTTCTCTATGTCGATGGCGGCCCGTCGAGCACGCAAACCGTTGGCCACCTGCGGATGCAGGGCAATCAGGTATTTCGCCACGCCGTGGTAAATCTGGCGGAAGCAGTAGAGAAGGTCGCGGTTCGAGCGGGCATTGACGTCTCTGAAATCGATTGGCTGGTTCCGCATCAAGCAAACCGCCGCATTCTCGACGGCGTCGCCAAGAAACTGCATCTGCCGCCTGAGCGTGTCGTCATCACCGTTGATCAGCACGGCAATACTTCGGCCGCCTCAATCCCGCTTGCATTTGACACGGCTGTGCGGGATGGGCGCATCAAGCGCGGTCAACTGGTGTTGATGGAGGCCATGGGGGGCGGTTTCACTTGGGGCGCCGCCTTAGCCCGCTTTTGAGAAGTGACTGGACTCACAGCGAATTTCGCGCTTAGCTCGATTGTTACGAGTCGGAGTCTTCCATGACCGAGAGAACCATCACACGTGCAGACCTCATCGACGCCCTGGTTCGGGACGTTGGATTGCCGCGCCAAGATTGCGGAATGATGCTCGAAACCGTGTTGGGGTTGATCGAAACCAAGCTGGTCTCAGGGGAAACAGTAAAATTGGCTCGTTTCGGTAACTTTACCGTTCGCGCCAAGCGCGAGCGGGTAGGCCGCAACCCCAAGACGGGTGTTGAGGCCTCGATTGCGCCGCGGCGCGTCGTCACCTTCAAGCCATCCCAATTGCTTCGCGAGCGCGTTGCTGACTCTCAGAAGCAATTGGAGCCGGCGCGTTGATCGGGGCCGCTCAATCCGCGCTTCACGCGGACAAGGCGGCTGCTGAACTTTCTGGCGTTACGGACGGCGCCGCAGCGCCCGACGAGGGTTCCTCGAAGCTGGCCGACGGTTTTCTTTCGATTGGCGAAGCCGCCGCTGAACTCGATTTGCCGGCCTACGTGCTGCGCTATTGGGAAACCCAATTTGAGGGTTTGCAACCGCTAAAGCGTTCTGGCGGCCGACGTTATTACAGGCCTGAGGACATCGCTTTTTTGAAGCGGCTGCGCAGCCTGCTCCATGAGCAAGCTTACACAATCCGTGGCGCACAGCGTTTGCTTGCGAGTGAGTTGAGCGCGCCGGGAACGTTTCAATATTCGAATTTTGAGAGCAACGCTCAATTAACGACGCACGGTCTGCAAGCAGCGTTAGAGCGGGCCGTCGAGGCTGGATCGTTTGACGGCGTATTCTCGGGTCAAGCCGGACAAGACCCCAATACACTCGCGCAGGGTGTCGTGACGCGTTTGACCGACGCGCTTGATCTGTTGGTTGAAGCAAAGACGCGCCTTGATGCGGTTCGCCGCAGCGCCTGACCGATCTGATCAGTAAGTTATTAAGCCTAATCCTGCTTTACGCGCGGTTGCCGCAGGGACTGCGCGCGGATATAAGCCGCCGCTCATGGCGACGGAGCGTGGCGCAGCCCGGTTAGCGCACTAGTCTGGGGGACTAGGGGTCGGAGGTTCGAATCCTCTCGCTCCGACCATGAAATCAGCAGCGTGAACCTCACATAAAGCGCCTGACCGATAGGCTGTTTCCGCCAAGGGCGCGTTTTAAGAGGGGGTGAGGTTAAGTGCTTACAAGTAAAGCGAAATATGCCCTGCGAGCCATGATTGATCTGGCGGAGCAGTCAGGTGGAAAGCCGGTCTTCATCGCCGACATCGCGGCCCGTCAGGACATCCCGCGGCGGTTTCTGGAAAACATCCTGATCGAACTCCGAAAAGAGCATTTGGTCGTTAGCCATCGCGGTAAAAACGGGGGCTACGCTTTGGCGCGGGCGCCGCAGGATATTTCTTTTGCTGAAGTTATCCGTTGTATTGATGGACCTTTAGCCCTGGCGCCGTGCGCGAGCCAAAATGCCTACCGCCGATGCGACGATTGTGTCGACGAAGCAACCTGCGCCATACGCAAAACTCTTATCGAATTGCGTGAAAGTACCGCAAAAATACTAGAAAAAACAAAACTTTCGTAAGGGCGTTGTGCGCTATGCATTAGCGGGGCTAAACGAACTGCGTTTTTAATCTCTACTGACTCGATCGAGTTAATGTGGTTATGGTCTGAACCTCGACATCCGGCTTCGCCCGTCGTGATGGCTCAAGGGGATTATAGAGGGGACAACCATGTCACTGCAGAAAGCGCTTTTTGCTGGCGCATCCTTATTTGCACTCGCGGGCGCGGCGCATGCGCAAGACGTCGTCACCACCACGAAAAGCTCACCGACCCAGGATCCGCGCGATGCGCGCATTCAGGCTTTGGAAGAGAGCCTGGCGGCAATCCAAGACCAATTGGCGGATTTAAAAGCTGGTGCTGCGGCCGATGTGGCCGAAGTGCGTCGCGTTCAGTCCGAAGCGCCAATTGTTGACCTGAAGAACGGCCGGCCAACTTTCGCAACTGCCGACGGCAATTTCAAAGTTTCTATCCGTGGCTTGTTCCAGGCCGATGCCGCCTCCTACCTGCAAGATAGTGCTGGCGCCGTAGACAATCGCCGCGCTGGCAACAGCGCAGCCGACGGGCCAGCTGCGCAAGATTTGAGCTCCGGCTTCAATTTCCGCCGTGCACGGATCGGCCTCGAAGGGACTGTCTATAAAGATTGGAACTGGGCGCTCACGTACGAAGCCGGCGGCAGCGGCACCGAATCGTCCCAGTTGCAGCAGGCTTGGGTTGAATATGCCGGCCTGAAATTCGGCGATACTGCAATCCGCCTGCGCGGCGGCGCCTATGCCTGGATTACGGGCCTGGAAGACGCCACCAACAACACTGACAGCTTGTTCCTTGAGCGTCCTGCCCCCGCTGAACTGGTGCGCGGCCTTGCCGGCGGCGACGGCCGTTCCGGCGTTGGTGTTTACGCCAATGGCGAGCGCTGGAACGCCTCTGCCGTTTGGACCGGCTCTTTGATCGGCAACAACACGACGACAACGCCTGTGTTCGACGAGCAAAGCGGCTATCTGTTGCGCGCCGACGGATTGCTGTTGAAGTCACAAGATCTGGCGTTGCATGTCGGCGCCAATCTCTCAAGCATCGTGAATCCAGAAGACACTACGGTCCCTGGAGCCGCAGCCGCAACTCGCGTGCGTTTGCGTGAGCGTCCAGAACTCCGCGTCGACGGTGCGCGTCTGGTCGACACCGGCAATATCAACGCCAGCAGCCTCACGGCGTATGGCGCTGAACTGGGCCTTGGTTACAAAAACTTCCTGGTATCTGGTGAGTATTTCCAGATCGATGTGAACCGGACCGGCAGCACGGCGTCCGATCCAAAATTCGATGGTTGGTATGCCCAGGCCTCTTGGGTGCTGACGGGCGAGCAGCGCAAATGGAACCCAGTCACTGGGGGCTTTGGCGGCGTGAAGCCTGAAAAGAATTTTGGCAAAGGTGGATTGGGCGCTTGGGAAGTGGCCGCACGTTATTCAACACTTAATTTGAACGACAATGCCGGGGCCGATGGAACGTCTACCCCATCCGGCGGCATTCGCGGCGGCAAACAAGACATCATCAGCGCTGGGTTGAACTGGTATCCGAATTCGGTTGTTCGGTTCCTGCTCGATTATCAATATGTCGACGTGGATCGTTTGAGCCGCGGCGGCACTCAGTTTGGTGATGCGACGACTGATCCTGTCGGCGTCACCCCGGCCGCCGGAACGCAAATTGGCCAAGATTACAGCGTGATCTCCCTGCGCACGCAGGTCGCATTCTAACAACAAGTTTAGATTAGTAGGAGGCAGTCACTATGACTGGCAAATTTACCCGACGCGACATTGCAGTGGGCTTCGGCGCAGGCGTGGGCGCCCTGGCTTTTGGCGGCGGCGCAAATGCGGCTGGCGCTGTTAATTTTTTGAACGTGTCGTACGACCCGACCCGCGAACTTTATGTCGATTACAATAAGTGGTTCGCTCAACATTGGGCGAGTTCCCACGGTGGTCAAAAAATCAACGTCAAGCAATCGCATGGTGGCTCTGGCAAACAAGCGCGCGCTGTTATTGATGGTCTAAAAGCGGACGTCGTCACCTTGGCGCTTGCTTATGACATCGATGAAATTGCCGCGCGTGGCATCATCGCCAAGAATTGGCAGTCCCGTCTGCCGGACAACTCAGCGCCATACACTTCGACGATTGTCTTCCTCGTTCGCAAAGGAAATCCTTGGAAGATTAAGGATTGGGGCGACCTGACGCGGCCTGGCGTTCAAGTCATCACGCCAAATCCGAAAACGTCCGGCGGCGCCCGCTGGAATTATCTGGCGGCCTGGGCTTGGGCGCTGCGTCAGCCAGGCGGCGATGCCGCGAAGGCGCAGGCCTTCGTCAAGAAGCTGTATCAGAATGTGCCAGTGCTCGATTCCGGCGCAC
>JBEVJO010000236.1:0-4054 GCA_040510175.1 Caulobacterales bacterium | reverse complement strand
AGCGGCGGCAGCGTCGCCTTGCCGTCGAGCACAAAGGTTAGAACCCGGCGCTTCTGCGTCCGGTAGTCGATTTTGAACGGCTCCAGAAGCCGTCCCAATAAACCGCCGCTGGTGCCCAAGCCCGTCAGCACTGTCACATATTGCTTGCCGTCGATGGAATAGGAAATCGGCGGCGCCATCACGGCCGCTTGGGCCGGGAAGGACCATAGCTTCGTTCCGGCATCGGCTGAAAAGGCGTTGAACTGACCGTCCAGCCCGCCCTGAAACACAAGGCCGCCGCCGGTCGCCATGACGGACGCAGGCAAGAAACCCGGCGTCTTGTAACGCCACTTTTCTTTTTGCGTCTTGGGATCCCAGGCAACAAGGAAACTGACGCCGTCGCCGGGATCCTTGGTTTTGGGGAACATGTCGACCATGGCCGCCGCGCGCACCCCCATATTTGGCACGCCGTGCTCCCACTGATCATTCTTCAGTTCATAATCGGTCCAGCTCGCCGCTTTTTGAATGGCGGGAATATACACCAATTCCGTCTTTGGGCTGAACGCCATCGGCTGCCAGGAATGCGCGCCGATGGGCGCCGGCCACATCACAAACGTCTCGCCGTTCTGATAGCGCGCTTTGGGATTCTCCACCGGACGGCCCGTGGCGAGATCAATCTTGCTCGCCCAGTTCACCTTCACATACGGCTCTGCCGAGATCAGCTTTCCATTTGTGCGGTCGATCACATAGAAAAAGCCGTTCTTCGGCGCCGTCATCACAACCTTGCGCGCTTGCCCGCCAATTTTGAGCTCGGCGAGTTGCATGTCCATGGCGGCGTTGTAATCCCAGGTGTCGCCAGGATTGAACTGATAATGCCATTTGTAGGCGCCGGTTTTGGCGTCCACGGCAATGATCGAACATAGATACAGGTTATCGCCCGGACCGCCGCGCGCCTTCTGATTCCAGGGCGAACCATTGCCGGTGCCCAGATAGATGGTATCGGACTCTTCGTCATAGGTGATGGCGTTCCAGACCGTGCCGCCGCCGCCCAATTTCCACCACTCGCCCGACCAGGTTTTTGCCGCCGCCTCCATGGCCGCGTTTTCAAATCCGTCCGCAGGATTTCCCGGCACGGTGTAAAAGCGCCAAAGCTGCTTGCCGGTTTCGGCGTCATAGGCCGTCGCGTAGCCGCGCGTCTTGCCGACGTCGCCGCCGCCATGGCCGATGATGGCGACGCCGCGAAACACACGCGGCGCCCCGGTGATGTAGCGCGAATCCGACTCTTCGACCGTCATCGTGCTCCACACCGGCTTGCCGGTTTTGGCGTCGATCGCGATCAGGCGGCCATCCTGCGTGCCAGTGTAGATTTTGCCGTTCCACCAGGCGATGCCGCGGCTGCCCCAGCCCTGGCGCAATTTGTGTTTCGCTGCTTCCGGCGCTTTGGGATCGTAGGTCCAGAGCAGCTTGCCGCTTTTGGCGTCCACCGCATGCACAACGCTGTAGCCGGTCGCGAAATACAAAACGCCGTCCACCGCAATGGGCGCGGTTACCGAGTTGCCCGGCCCCAAATCCAGCGACCAAGCGAGACCAAGCTTGCCGACATTTTCAGAATTGATCTGTTTGAGCGGGCTGAAATGCTGTTCACCGGCGCTGCGGCCATAAGCCGGCCAATCCACGCCGTCGCTTTTATCGCTGATGCGCGCATCCGCGTTCGCCGCGCCGTCAGATTTCTGACATGCGCCGAGCAACGCCGCGCACAAGAGCGCCGCAAGAACACGAAGCTTCATGACAATCCCCGTGCCCTTAAATCAAATCGAACAATTCGTAATGCCGCCGTCGCACAGGATGGTTTCGCCCGTCGTGTAGCCCGCGCGCGCCGAACAGAGATAGGCTGCAAGCCCCGCCATCTCTTCGGGCTTGCCGATACGACCGACCGGAATTTTCTCCACCATCGCGTCCATGAATTGATCGCTGGTCAGGCCCGCTTCGCCGGCGCGCGATGAAAAGAAATCCATCGCCATGTCGGTCTCGATGGCGCCGGTGGCGATCGTGTTCACCGTGACGCCATACGGCGCCAGCTCCGCCGAGATGGTCTTACACAAAGACACCGCCGAAATCCGGGTCGTGTTGGCCAGCGCATAGGCGAAATTTAATTGCCCGCGCATCGGCTGCTTGGTGCAAGCCGCGCCCACCGTGAGAATGCGGCCCCAGCGCTGATCGCGCATATGCGGCGCGACAAGACGCACCATGCGCGCGAAGCACAAAACCAAGTTGTTGAAGCTCTGCGCGAAGTCCTCTTCCGTCAGCGAAAAGAATGCGCCGTGATTGGGCGTCGGCGGATTGAACACCGCGATGTCCGGCGCGCCAAGCTCCTGCGTGACGCGCGCGATCACCGCATTCCAATTTTCCAGAACAGAAAGATCAGCGCTGAAACCAACGGCGAGCCCGCCGTTAGCGCGAATTTGTTCAAGGGCTTCGTCGATTGAACTTTGGGTGCGTGCGACAATCGCGACCTTGCAACCCGCCGCCGCCAATTCCTGGGCAATCGCTGCGCCAATGCCGCGGCTGCCGCCCATGACGAACGCGACTCTGCCTGCGATGCCTAGATTCACCCGACCCTCCCAAAATTTTAGGTCGGCGTGCGCGCCATGGCCCTTATAGAAAGACCGTATCCTCACGGACCGTTCGCAAGCAACCCTTTTACAATCCGCCGGTAATGTTTTTCATTAAATCCGCTGCTGCGCGGTGTTTTACGAGCGCCGCCGCCTGCCCTCCGTACAGCGACACCCAGTCTGGATCACCCGCCGTCAGCGCGGCGGCGCGAATCTTAGCCATGAACCAGGAATGCACCGGAAACGGCGGCAAACGGCCTTGCAGCTTTTCCATCTCCAGCATGGTGCGGTTGGGAATCCCGCGCGCCAGGCGGCCGGAAAAAGCGCGAGTCAATTTGCTGGTTCGTGCGCGCTGATCGAACAAGGCAGCCCGTTGCAATTCGCTGGCGCCAGATTCTTCGCAGGCGAAAAATGCGGTGCCGATCTGCGCGGCGCCCGCGCCCAATTGCAAAGCTGCGCGCACGCCTTCGCCGTCCGCGATCCCCCCTGCCGGAATGACCGGCGTGTTGATTTTGGAAGCAACAACGCGGGGCAGCGCCATCGTTCCCATCAGACTGTCTTCGGCGCGCGCTAGAAACGATGGGCGGTGCCCGGCGGCCTCGAATCCGCTGGCAATAATGCAATCGACGCCCGCCGTGTCCAAGGCTTCTGCTTCCGGCAAGGTCGTCGCGGCGCCAACCGTGACGATGCCGCGCGTCCTGCACTCCGACAAAATGCTCGTGGATGGAATCCCAAAGACGAAACTGAACACCGGCGGGCGCGTCTCCAGAATAACTTCGACCTGATCCTCAAAACGCGGATGATAGCTGGCTTTGGGCGGCGCCGGCTTGTCCAGGCCGAATTGCTTGTAAAAAGGTTCGTACAACGCAAACGCCTGATCGAATTCTTCCGGCGACAGCTTCAAGCCGCCAGGATCATGATCCGATACCCAAAGATTGATGTTGAACGGCTTGGATGTGGCGGCCTTGATTTCTGCGATGGTGCTCGCGATGGCGTCAGGCGTCATCATGTAAGCGCCGAAGGAACCGAGCCCGCCGAGATTAGACACCAGCGCCGTGAGCTTTACGGTGGAGCCGCCGCCGAACGGCCCCTGAATGACGGGCCAATCCAAGCCGAGGAGATTTTGTACAGGCGTCTTCATGTCCCCGCCCTTTCGTGCGTTCCGCTGAAAGATAAGGCGCGCCGGGCGCCGGTTCAATTCACCGGCTCAAAGCCCACGATTTTTCACCCGCCGCCGCGCAACTTCGCGTATCGTGGCGCTACCAGCGGCGCGGCGCACCATCCCAGCCTTTTCACCGCCGCTGCAAGGATGCACCATGGCCAAGGGTCAGCAACGATCCACCAAAGAAAAGAAGAAGCCGAAAAAGGACAAGAAAGTCATTCTGGCGCCGACCTCGGTTTTCGACCGCGCCACGCCGCCCAAAAAATAAAGCGCCTAATTGCGTTTCGCGTGAACAAATTCC
>JBEVJO010000235.1:0-5056 GCA_040510175.1 Caulobacterales bacterium | reverse complement strand
ATCGCGCAATTGTTCGGAAATGCTGAAATCCATAAACAGCGTTTCATGCAAGCAAGCGCCTCTTAAGCTACGGATCGACCGACCGCCCATGACGACCGTCACCATCCCTCTCTCGGAAATCCCGGCTGCCGGCTCATGCCTGATCGAACGCGAAGGCCGCCGGATTGTGTTATGCCGCAGCCCGCTCGGTATCCACGCAATGAATGAAATGTGCCCGCATCAGGAGCGCTCGCTCGAAGGCGCCCGCGTTCGCGGAACGACGATCATGTGTCCGCATCACGGCGCACGCTTCAGCTTGGAGGACGGCAAATCCATGTCGCCGCCTCTCACGCCGAATCCGATCACGATGTATCCGTCGCGCATCAATGGCGACGTTCTGGAAGTCGACCTGCCTTAGACGATCGGAATCAGTTCGACGACAGGAATTTCACGTTCCGTCCGCGCCTGATATTTGGCGTAGGTCGGATTCACCTCGATAATTTTAGGCCAAACCTTCGCCCGCTCTTCGCTGGTGAGGATTTTGGCTTCGGCCTTGATCGGCGGCGCGCCGACGCGAATTTCGCAAATCGGGTCCGCCTGCAGATTCAACATCCAGATCGGGTCTTCTTCGTTCCCGCCTTTTGAGCCAATGATGTAATAGGTTTTCTTGCCGTCGAAATTGTTGATGTACATGAGCGGCACGCTGCGCTTTTTTCCCGACTTTCGGCCAATCGTCGTCAGCAGCAGCGTCTGCACCTTGTGCGGGATGCCCAAAGCCGATGCATCCCACATATGCGCCGCCGCCGGATCTTCCAGATAAAGTTTGATATGCGCCGAAATCAGATCGTTGATGTTCTGCGGAATGTCTTTGAAACCCGGCGTTGACATAGTTTTCTCCTTATTCAATTCGGTCGCGCGCTGATCGCAGCGCAAATGAAAATTAGCTGGCGGTCTTTGGCGCCCGCGGTTCGATGGCGACGATGCGCGTCGTCGCGCCCGCCTGCCGCGCCTTCGCGTAAGGCTGGTATTCCGGACAGGCCAGCATGGCCTTGGCCGCGTCCATACTGGGATATTCCAGAATGGCGAGGGTTTGCGGCGCGTCGCCCTCGCCTTCCAGCAGCACAGCCCTCGAAGCGGGCGTCAGATAGCGTCCGCCGAAGCGTTCAATAATCGCAGGGACGTCGCGTTGATAGTCGGCGACCCATTTAGGATCCTGCACGGACACTTCCACGACCATGTAAGCGGGCATCGTCTCAAGCCATAAGCTGCGCCGTCCACCGGGGACGGCATCGGCATAGTAAGCCTTAGAACTATGTGTGTAAATGCCGTGCGCCAAGAGCTACGCCGCCCTGTTTATGCGACCCTCCAGGTCAGCGGCAGATAGCGCATCCCATTGGCCTTCCCCGGCACCGCGACCGGCGCTTGGCCCTTTTTGACCTCGAAATCCGGAATGCGCTTTGTCCATTCCTGCAGGAACACCCGCAATTCCGTGCGCGCCAGAAAAGAGCCGATGCATTGGTGAGGCCCCCTGCCAAAAACCAGGCTCTTTTTGTCGCCGCGCTTGAAGTCGACATTGAACGGATCGCTGTATCGCGTCGGGTCAATGCCGGCGAAAGAGGTCGCCGTCAGGATACGATCGCCCGCTTTGAAATGCACGCCCTTGTAGTCCATGTCATCGATTACCACCCGCGAGACATTGGCGATGTGGAAACGGCGCATCATCTCTTCCAGCGCGTTGTTGATGATCGACGGGTCCTCGACGATCTGCCGCCGGTGCGCCGGGTGTTCGGCCAGGAACTGCGTGATGAATCCCAGCATCGACGCCACCGTGTCCAGCCCCGCCGCGATCAGCAACGTGCCGAAGCCGATGGTTTCCTCAATCGTGATCGAGCGCCCGTCTTGCACTTTGGCGCGCAGAATGCTGGAGAAAATGTCGTCTCCGGGATTGGCTTGCCGCGCTGGAATGACCTTCTGCGCGATGTACTCCGCGACGCGGCCGAACGCCGCCATCTGCAGCGCCGGGTCGCCGGAGCGCACAATGTCCTCGGAAATTTTTAGAAGATAGGGCCTGTCCTCGTCGGGCAGCGCGAGGAGGCTCATCAAAATCATGATCGGCATGCGCTGCGAAAAATCGGCCACGAACTCGCACTCGCCGCGATCATAAAATTTATCCATCAGCGAGATGGTCAGATTGCGCGACACCGATTCCAGATTGGTGATCGATTTCGGGGTGAAATACGGGGCCAGCACCAGGCGGAAATCCGCGTGTAATTGGCCATCGCTTTCGAGCAGCGGCAACTGCATGGGATTGATCGGGACGGTTTGGTACTTGTTGGAGAAAAGCTCCGCCCGCGCCATGACATATTCCATGTCCTCGAAGCGCGTGACGACCCAATGCCCGCCGTGGTGCGGCGTGTAGAAAATGTCCGGCTCGTCGTCCTGCACTTTCTTGAACTTGGCGTAGACGTCGGTCTCGCCGGTCATGTCGACATAGTTGAAGTTCCGCACCAGATTCGCCGGAACGTGCGCCGGAGTTTGAACCATGCTCATTTCCACGTCCTTTTTGGGCTAACGCCTTCGGTCACCAGAAGCGGCGGTCCAACTTCCGGCATTGCCGTTTGATCTTACCGCGCCCCTGGGCTAGTTCGCTAGCACATCAAAAGCGAATTGTTGGCATAATGGATCAGACAGAGCCGCCCTTTCAGCGCGACAGCGATGCGCTTAACCTTCCAGCGCAATTGATGCTGGACCAGATAGGGCCGAACCGTTTCAGAAACCGCTATAACCAGCCCAATATGTTCCGGGCCATTTTTGGCGGCAGCACCATCGCGCAGGCCTTGGCCGCGGCGGACCGCACCGTCGAAGGCCGCGCGGCGCATTCCCTGCACGCCTATTTTTTGCGGCCGGGTGTGGCCGACGTTCCCGTCGAATTCGAAGTAGAGCGGGTCCGAGACGGCGGGCGGTTTTCATCCCGCCGTGTCGTCGCCATCCAGAGCGGCGCCGTGATCCTGTCCGCCGAATGTTCCTACAAAACGCCAATCGAAGGATTCCGTCACCAGCAAGCCAGCAAGGTCGCGTTTGATCCTGAGCGTGCACTTGATCCCACAACCCTAATCGATCCCGACCCTGAAAAAGTGCCGCCACACCTGAAGACCTTTCAACGGCGCTTTGCGGTGGACGTTCGTCTCTCGGGCGAGCGCGGCTTTTCAACCAAAGGCGACGCGGAACGCCACTATTGGCTACGGGCGGCCAGCGCCGCCGGGCACGACGATCCCGCGCTACAGCGCCAGATACTGACCTTCATGTCGGACTTCATGTTCGCCGGTGTGCCATTGTCGCCGCACACGATCGCGCTGGCCGGCCCGCACATCTTCATCGCCAGTCTCGATCACGCCATCTGGTTCCACCGGCCGGCGCGCTGCGATGACTGGCTGTTGTTTGAAACCGAAAGCCCAAACGCCGAAGGCGGCGTCAATCTGACGCTTGGCCGCGTCTACAATCGCGCTGGAGAATTGGTGGCGTCGGTTGCGCAGGAAGCCCTGCAATTCCCGCTCACGCCGAAACCGCCCGCCGCCTAACGCGCAACGTCCAAAGATTCCAGATCGTCCACCGCAATGATGATGCGGCGGATGAACTCGATCGTGGTGTCCTGCGGCTGCATGTCCGGCATTTCCGGCGAAGGCGTCAGCGTCATCGTCCACCAGGCCAGCGCCGTCAGCATCTGCTCCCGATAGTCGAGCCAAGCCTCGTCAAACGGCAGCTTTGGCCCGCCCTCGGCGTGCAATCGGTCGAGGTAAAATTTCACCAGATCGCGTTCCCAGGCGCGGCGATTTTCCGGGGTGAGCGCCGTTGAAATTGTATAGGCGACATCGCGCGACCAATGTCCGCGGCACACGACCTGCCAATCGCCCAGCCCCATTTTCGGCCGGTCGCGGATGTACCAATTCTTCAGATGCACATCGTTGTGGGTATAGGTCACCGGCAAGACGTCGAAGCGGTCGACGGCGCGCACGGTCGCGGGCCAAATCTCGGCGCGGCGTGCGAACAGCCGCGCCGGCGTAATGGCCTCGGAGGCGTCCACGCCATCTTCGCAGCATTTCTGCAAGCCGTGCTTGTTCACCAGATTGCGAAAGCGGAACTGAAATGTCGGCACATCCGACAACTCGCTGTCAAACAGCGGACTTTCGAAAAACTTGCCGTGCAACCGCGCCAGCAAGTCCAACTGACTCCGCACCGAGGCTTGATCCATCGGCGTCTCGTGCGAGCAGAACTCCACCTCGTCGCCAATGTCCTTCATCACCACGATCGAGGCCCAGGATTCCGGATCGTAATCGGCGAGATAGGCTTCGGGGGCGTCGATATCGAGCATCGCCCGCGCTTTGTTGAAGAAGATGGTTTCGCTTAGCGTGGCGGCCGAAGACAGCAAAAGGCGGTTACTCAGCGCATGCGCCGCTTTGCAGAATACGGATTTCGGCAATCCCGCCGCCTGCCCCGCCGCGTTGTAGCTCAAGAAAATGCGCCGGCGGTTGGAGGTGCCGCTATCCGGTTCTCCCAGACGGATTTCCGTAACCTCGGCGCCGGGCGTGTCTTTGCACAGCAGCGCCGTCATCCACTCGGGCGTAATCGCTTCATAGCTGATCGGGATGTCGCCAGCCTTCCGCGCCTTCGGCTGCTCGCGCATGTCGCGCTCATACGCTGCCCTGATGCGTTCGATCTTCGGATCACTCACGTATCAATCTCCGTCGCCGCAGCGGGTCATCAACTATCCTGCGTCGCCGCCGGTATAGCTTTCCTGGCCAAGAGGCAATTCTTCTAGACGCGGCTGGCGCGTCATTTGATTGCCGCCGCTCACCGGCAAATTCAGGCCGGTGACGAAGCACGGCCCCGCCAGCCAAAGCACCGCGTCGGCATAATCCTTCGGATACCCGATCCGCCCTAGAGGAATTTCGCTGGCGAATTTTTCCTCGACGCCCGGCACGGCAAAAAGTCCAGCCGCCATCTCAGACTTAATCGGACCAGGCAAAATGGAATTCACCCGAATGCCGCGCGGCCCGTATTCCAGCGCCGCGAAGCGCAC
>JBEVJO010000234.1:0-15507 GCA_040510175.1 Caulobacterales bacterium | reverse complement strand
TTGAAGCTTTCGACAGCCGTTAGGCGCGGCCGTTCATAGCGGGTCAGGATCGGTTCGATTCTGTTGCGATAGAATGCGTCAAAACCCGCCGCATCCAAAGCGGCGAGGTCCAGCATTTCCTTTGGCGCATCGTTGGACATGAGCGGATCCTGTTGCTCCGCGCAGGCTTAGCAAGTTTAAGCGGCTTCGTCGCGGGTATCGCGTATGCTGTTGGGCGCGCTTTGCTCGACTTCAAACGTGATCGGCTCGGATTTTGCGGTCGCAGGAATCCAGTTCAGTCTGCGCGCCGCTTGGCCCAGACCGGCTTTCAGAATGTTCTGCGGCGTAAGGCCCGGGCGCGTGCGCTGGGGCATGTTGAACTTCTGGCGCAGCACGCCATTGGCGTAGATCACGTCCTGCCGGAACATCGCCGCCGGGGTCATGAAGTCGACGCTCAACGCCACGTTCAATGAATCGCTATTAACGATGCGGTGCGGGCCGTTCTGCGGCCAAGTCGCCATCATGCCCGGTTTGAGCACGACTTCTTCGGCATCCATATCCCAGACCTGATTGTAGTCTATCCCACCATGGGAATCCTGCAGCGCGAGATGCTCCAATTCCCTATCGTTAAGGTAGGGCTCCTGTGCAGGCCAAGCGCGCAAAGTCTTTTCTCCGCGCACCTGCCAAAGACTGATCATCGGCATATCCAGATGATAGAACACCTGCGCCTTCGGCGATGCGATCACGACGCCAAAATCATGGCGGAATGTCGAAAGCCCTGGATGCATGCGGTGCAGGTCGGCGAACATGCGATCGACCAGCTGCTGATAGCCGTCCAGATAGAGATTGGTCTTGCGCAAGACGGCCCACAGGCAGCCGTTCTTGATTGCAGCCAGCAATTGCACGCCGTTTAAATTATCGGCTGCGCCGCGCCGCCAGGACCTGTGATCCTTGGCGTCCTGACCCATTGTATATATCGCGAGCCGGTCGCGCGGATACGCATCGATCAGCGCCGAAAGTCCGATCTCGTCGAACAGGGGATTCGTGTGCAGGGTGTGTTGATACACGCCTAGCCTCGAGCCGAACTTCATCTGCCGGTGCGTGGGGCCGCCGGTGACGATCGGGCCCGCAAAGTCTTCGGTCATAAGCAACCCTCGTTTCGCTGTCATATGCCATAGGCCCGGCACATGACAGGAAGTTCATTCATCAGCACAGAGAAGGCTTGCGCGTCAAAGGAAGTTCCGCGCTTTAGCCCCTTAAGGGGGCTGATGGTCGCAAAACGAGAGCTTAAGCCTGCCGTGCAGCGCTAATCCAGGGCCGGTTTACCGCCAGCGCGGTTTCAAACCGGTGAAGCGATGGCGCCATTTCGAGGGTAAGCCCTATTTCATCCAACCCATTGACCAAACAATGCTTCCGGAAAGGATCAAGGTCGAAGGAAAAGCGGTCTTGATAGGCGGTGGTCACGGTTTGGGTGTCCAAATCCACCGTTATGTCGCCATCCTTGGCGACTTCCATCAGGCGGTCGATGGCCGCTTGCGGCAATACAACCGTTAGGATTCCATTTTTGTAGGCGTTGCTGGAAAAAATGTCTGAAAAGGACGGCGCAATCACAGCCCGGATCCCTAAATCGGCGATCGCCCAGGCCGCATGCTCGCGGCTTGATCCGCAGCCGAAATTGTCGCCCGCGATCAAAAGCGGCGCACCCTGATAACGTTTTTGGTTGAGCACGGAATCGGGTTTGGGCGTCTTGTCTGAATTCAGACGCAAGGTTTCGAAAGCGCCTTTGCCCAGCCCCTCCCGCGTAATCGTTTTCAAGTACGCAGCAGGAATGATGACGTCGGTGTCGATGTTGGCCAGGCCCAAAGGGATGGCGATTCCGGTAACGGTTTTGAATTTGTCCATACCGAGCCGTCCCTACGAAACCAATTGCCGGACGTCGGTCAGACGCCCGGTGACCGCCGCCGCCGCCGCCATTGCAGGCGACAACAAATGTGTGCGGGCGCCGGGGCCTTGGCGGCCGACGAAATTGCGGTTGGAGGTCGACGCGACATGCTCACCCGGCGGCGCCTTATCCGGATTCATGGCAAGGCACATCGAGCAGCCAGGTTCGCGCCACTCAAAGCCCGCTTCGATGAAGATACGATCCAACCCCTCGTCTTCGGCCTGTGCTTTTACCAAACCGGAGCCGGGGACGACCAAAGCTTGCCGCACACTGGAGGCTACTTTACGTCCCTTGGCGACAGCGGCGGCGGCACGTAGATCCTCGATGCGGCTATTGGTGCAGGAGCCGATGAATACGGTCTGCACCTGGATGTCTTCCAGGCGGGTGCCGGGCGTCAGGCCCATATAGGCCAGCGATTTGATCACCGCTTCGCGTTTGGATGGGTCAGCAAAATCGGCCGGGTCTGGCACGATGCCGGTGATCGGTGAGACGTCTTCCGGGCTGGTGCCCCAGGTGACCAGCGGCGCGATTTTCGTCGCATCGATAATGGCCGTCTTGGCGAATTTTGCGCCGGGATCAGTCGGCAGCGATCGCCAGTATTTCTCCGCCTGTTCCCATACGGCGCCCTTCGGCGACCGTTGCCGGCCGCGGAAATAATCCAGCGTCTTGTCGTCCGGCGCGACTAGGCCAGAGCGTGCGCCGCCTTCGATCGCCATGTTGCACACGGTCATACGGCCTTCGACCGACATGTCGCGCATCACTTGGCCGGTATATTCAATGACGTGCCCGGTGCCTCCGGCGGCCCCGGTTTGGCCTATAATCGCCAGCGAGACATCTTTCGGCGTGATCGAAAAGCCCAGTGAACCTTCGACCCGTACTTCCATTGTTTTGGATTGGCTCAGGATCAGCGTTTGAGTCGCCAGAACATGCTCAACTTCTGACGTGCCGATGCCGAAAGCCAAGGCCCCAAAAGCCCCGTGTGTGGCGGTGTGGCTGTCGCCGCACACGACGGTCGTTCCCGGCAAGGTGAAGCCTTGTTCCGGGCCGATCACGTGCACGATGCCTTGGTGGATGTCGGTCGCGCCGATCAGCTCGACGCCAAAATCCGCGCAATTCTTTTCCAGCGCCGCGAGCTGTTGCGCCGACTCAGGATCTTCAATTGGCAGAATCTTGCCGTTCGCCACGCGTGGCGTTGTTGCCACGTTATGGTCAGGTACGGCGAGGGTGAGGTCCGGATGGCGCACTGTGCGCCCCGCCGACCGCAAGCCGGCGAAGGCCTGCGGGGAGGTCACTTCATGGACTAGGTGCCGGTCGATAAAAATTAGCGCGGCGCCGTCGTCTCGGGTCTCGACCACATGGTCGTCCCAGATTTTCTCATAAAGGGTGCGGGGGCGGGTCATATCGCCTCTAAGATAGTCTGCCATGCGGAAAAGCGCACGGGCGAGCCCCGTACGCGCGGTTCTTGTTGCCCAACTAAAAGGCGAGCGCTAGGCACATTGTCAAATTGGTAGCGATCGCCGACGCCGCAAGTCAGCTCTTGGGCCGGTTCAGCGATCTCCGGGCGGAGACAATTCATGAGCAAAGTCTTTCCCAGCGCCGCTGCGGCGTTGGAAGGCATCCTGAAGGACGATATGTTCCTTATGTGCGGCGGGTTTGGCCTTTGCGGCATCCCCGAAGGCCTGATCAACGCTTTGCGCGATTCCGGCGTCAAGGGCCTGACCGTGGCCTCCAACAATGCCGGGGTGGACGGCGCGGGGCTCGGCATCCTGCTTGAGACCCGTCAAATCAAGAAAATGATCTCGTCCTATGTCGGCGAGAACAAGCTGTTCGCTCAGCAATATCTTTCGGGCGAGCTTGAGCTCGAATTCAACCCGCAGGGCACACTGGCTGAGCGCATTCGCGCCGGCGGCGCGGGTATTCCGGCCTTTTTCACCGCGACCGGCTACGGCACACTGGTGGCCGAGGGCAAGGAAACCCGGATGTTCGGCGATCGCGGTTATGTGCTGGAAAGTGGCCTAGTCGCGGATGTCTCTTTGGTGCGCGCCTGGAAGGCCGACCCTGAAGGCAACCTGATTTTTCGGAAAACGGCCCGGAACTTCAACCCGATGATGGCGACCGCCGGTAAAATCACCGTGGTTGAGGTCGATGAAATCGTGGGTCTTGGCGATCTGCCGGCAGATTCGATCCATACGCCCGGCATCTATGTGCAGCGCATTATCGTGACCCCCGTGAAGGAAAAACGAATTGAACAGCGCACGACGCGCAAGCGGGAGGCGGCATAATGGCCTGGACACGTGACGATCTCGCCAAGCGCGCCGCCAAGGAATTGCGCGACGGTTTTTATGTCAATCTCGGCATCGGCATCCCGACTTTGGTCGCCAACTACATCCCGGACGGCATGCACGTGGTGCTGCAGTCCGAGAACGGCATGCTGGGCATGGGTCCCTTTCCGTATGAGGGCGAAGAAGATCCGGACCTCATCAATGCCGGAAAGCAGACCATCACCGAACTGCCCTATAGCTCGTATTTCTCGTCGTCGGACAGCTTCGCCATGATCCGAGGCGGCCATGTCGATCTGACCATTTTGGGCGCCATGGAAGTCGCCGAAAACGGCGATCTGGCCAACTGGATGATTCCAGGCAAGCTTGTAAAGGGTATGGGCGGGGCCATGGATCTGGTCGCCGGCGCCAAGAGGGTGGTTGTGGTGATGGAGCACACTTCCAAGGACGGCGAGTCCAAATTCAAGGCAAAGTGCGACCTGCCGCTGACTGGTACCGATGTGGTCAATGTTCTGATTACCGATTTGGCGGTTTTCGAGCGCGCGGACCGGACGTCGCCGTTCAAATTGCTCGAAATGGCGCCAGGTGTAAACATGGACGAAGTGAAGGCCAAAACGGCCGCCCATTTCGTCGTCTGATTCGGCTGGGCCTGCTTAAGCGACGGTCGTTTGGACCGTGGGTGCTTTTGCGCAGCTTTGCTGAAGTCCTCATTTTGCCCAAACCTTAGCCTGGGCGCTGACTTAGAGGGCGTTTTTGTGCGCCGCAGCAAAATCGGCGCCCTGTTATGCGCCGTCGGCTGCTCCAGAACCGAGACGGTAAACGAATCCTCAATAATATTGAGCGGAACCTAAGCGTCAGGCTTGGGTTCATTCTTCGCACCTGTGGAAAGGAGCGTCGTTCATGCCAAGTGAAATTGTCGACGATAGTCAGTACGATCGAAGCATTCACCGGCCCAAGAGCGGGACAAAGAAGGCTTCCAAATCTGCCCTGGTAAGCAGCAGCGCCGCCAGCGCAATTTCTAACTTTATTGGTACCTGTCTGGCCTGCGGGCCCGACCATCCGCTGCAAATTCGAGAATTGTCGCGCTGCGGTTTCCGCGGCGAAGGGCACGGCGCGTGGTGCGGTTCATGCCGTCGAGTCTATGCGTTGGAAGACCATTTCGCGCCGGCCGCTTAATTTGCGGCACGGCAGCGGCGCTGACCGCCGCACTTTGTAGGTATGGAAAAAAGGTCCGGGGGGGAAACCGGACCTTTTAATTTGACGAAATTTTGAGGGGAGGGGTCGGCAAAACTAAGCTGGGACGTCCTGAGCGGAAGCCTTGGCGAAAATCGATTTCGTCTTATCCATGACATGGTGACGGAAGCAGAGCCCGAGGAAAACCAAAGCCGTCGCGGCGGCGAGCGAGGTCGTCACGGGCACCAGGAAGAAAGCCAATCCCAAAGCCGCAACACTCATGCCAACGGCGATACCGAAAACCAGCGCAATGAATGTCAGAGCGGTGACGAGGGAGGCCGCAATGGTTTCGACGGCACGCCGGATCTCAACTTTTCGGATCGCGATTGGCGGCAAATTCAGTTCTGCGTGATCCGCCGCCAGCGCGACCGCGTTGACGGAATAAGGAAAACCCGTTGCGGTGTCAGAAGATTTTGATCTGGTCAGATCGTAGGCCATGTCAGCACCCCGTCTCTTCATGAACTCTGTTCACGCTCATTAACGAACGGCATGCATTACAGTTCCGCAACATTTAGGCGAAATTTTGCGTGCCGTTTCGCGCGCTTCCAAAAAAGCAAAAGGCGGGGTCGCCCCCGCCCTTCGCCGGTCGGGCGAAACGCGGGGTCGTTCAAGCGTGGCGCGCGCGAGCGATGCGCACCTCTCTCCTGCTGCGGGCGAGGCGTTCTGCCCGGCTCGCCAGTCTTTGCCCCTGCAGCATCAGGTACAAGACAGCCGCGCCGATCAGAGCGCCCACAAGAAAAAAAGGCGTGCTCAGGGGCGCCAGCAAGAACGCAAAGAACAAGGCGACGACGCCAAGGCCTAGCGTGGCGCCGACAATGACGCTAAGCGCCAGGATGATGCTGAACAACACGGCGAAAATGACATGGGACGCGAACGTGTTCCGCGGCGCCGCAACATGCGGAGTCCGGTCGTTGGCCGAATGGTTCGTAGGCAGAGAATTCCTGCGCCATTTGTCTTGGTTCCGGCGCCGGGTCTCCTCGACAATCGCCGACATTAAATCTGGCGAGTCTTTTGAATACTGGGGTCTCATAAAATGCTCCTGTCCGTCGCGTTCCAATCCAACCCTAAATCACTCTGGCGGACCGCCTATGAACGGTGACGGAATCGCTGTGGTTCCGTACAAAACGCGACCGAAAAGCTGGGACAAACCAGCGCCGACACCTCAACATCAGATTCCATTGGACTCTTAGTGGAGGATGAACAAACGTTGTTTTTGGTTCATTGCTGACGCCGTTTTTTCGCCGGAAAGCGTTGGCTTAGGTTCAGACTTTTTCCGTTTTTTGCAGCTGCCGCGCGATGCGACGATCAGGAATGAGCCACAGGCCCGCAGTGCCCAAATAGATCGCCACGCCGATCAGCGGCGCGAAAAAACTGGCGATCACGCCTGTGACATAGAGCACGTTCGACGCGTTGCCTTTCCAATCCGAGCCCAGCGCCTTGGCAAGCTGCGAGTCTGGCCCATGCTCTGCGCGAATGGCGAATGTCAGAACCATGTAAGCGAGCGAGCAGGCAAGTAGCACGGCGCCATAGAGAATGGTCGGCGCCGTTGCGAAATGCGACTCCCCCATCCACGCCGTTGTGGCGGGAATGAGCGACAGCCAGAACATCAGATGCAGATTAGCCCACAGGATTCGGCCGTCCACGTGCTGGACCGTGTGCATCATGTGATGGTGGTTGTTCCAATAGATCGCCACGTAAAGAAAGCTCAGCACATAGGCGAAGATCACCGGAATCAGCGGCTGCAGTGACGACCATTCATGGCCGTGCGGCGATTTCAGCTCCAGAACCATGATGGTGAGGATGATCGCGATGACCGCATCGCTGAAAGCCTCTAATCGTCCGCGTCCCATGAACAAGCCCCGATGAATCGATTTGCGTCAGTATCGTGAAGCCTAGCCGTGCGCCGGGCCCGCCGTCACCCCCGCGCTATCCGCTGCGCGGAGAGCCGTGCTAAGGAGGGCCAAGGCTGAAGGCGGGAGGCGTCCATGAAGCGCGGTATGGTCATCGGATTGAGCGTGGCCGGGGGCCTTCTGGCGCTCCTCTTGATTTCGCCGTTCCTCATTCCGGCCAGCGCTTTCAAGCCGCACATCGAAAAAGCGGTGTCCGACGCCACCGGCCGCGAATTCAAGATCAATGACGGGCTGCGTCTGACCTATTGGCCGGTGGTTGGCGTCGACGCCAGCGGCGTGACCATGACCAACGCGCCCGGCGGCAAAGCGCCCTATATGCTGAAAGCCAAGGACGTGGCGATCGGCGTTGCGGTCGCGCCTTTGTTCAAAGGCGACATCCAGGTCAAGAAACTGGTCGCCACCGAACCGCAGATCGCGCTGGAGGCCAATCCGGGCGGCAAACCGAACTGGGTGTTTGAGCCCAAGACGCCGCAGAAGAAGAAAGAGGCGCAAAATCCCGAGCAAGTGAAGAACTTTGGTCTTGGCGACGTGCGCATCGTCGACGGGACGCTGTCTTACGCCGATGGCAAGGGGCCGATCCGTGAATTCTCCGACATCGACATGAAGGTCGAGTTGGAAAGCCTCGACAAGCCGCTAAAGGTTGATGGCGAACTCACCATGAATGCTGAGCGCTTGAAGGCGGTGTTCTCCGCCGCGCAGCCACGCGCCTTTTTGAACAAGGGTAAGACGCCGCTCAGCGTGTCACTGGAAAGCGCCGTGCTGAATGCCGGCGTCAACGGCGACATGGACACCGCCAGCGGCGCCATCACCGGCGCAGTGAAAGCCAGCGGTCCGTCCTTGCGCAAACTCGCGGCGTGGACGGGCTCACCGATGGGCGAAGGGCCGGGCCTGCAAGCCTTCGACGTCAGCGGGGATCTGTCGATGAAGGATAAGGACGTTGGCCTGAAAAAAGCGGCGATCAAACTGGATTCTGTTTCCGGCGTAGGCGATCTCAACATCAACACCGCGAAGGACATCCCCTACATTACGGGAGCGCTGGCCTTCGACGCGCTGGATCTCAACGTCTACATGCCGACGCCTGAAGGCGTCACCGTGCAGCAAGGCTGGCCGAAGGATCCGATCGATCTGTCGGGCTTGTCGGCCATCAACGCCGATCTGGCGCTGACGACAAAAACGCTTCTGTTCCAGAAATACAAAATCGATTCCGCCAAGCTGAATCTGAATCTCGCCGGCGGCGTGATGAAAGCCGTGCTGAACGAGCTGCGTCTCTATGGCGGCAAGGGCTCCGGCGTCGTCACGCTCGACGGCAGCAAGAAGGGCTACCTTGTGATGGCGCCGAAACTCTCCGTCACGGGGCTGCGCGCGCATGGCTTTCTGGTGGACGCCATTGGTCTCGATAAGATCGAAGGCATCGGCAATTTGAATGTCGATCTCAAAGGCCAGGGCGCCAACACCGACCAGCTGATGCGGTCTCTGTCTGGCAAGGCCGATTTCAAATTCATGGACGGCGCAGTGCGCGGCGTGAATCTGGCGCAGATCGCCCGCAGCGTAAAAGGGGCGTTGTCTGGGCAAGCGGTGGGCACAACCGCCAAGACGGACTTCGCCGAAATGGCCGCCAGCTTTGCGCTCAAGAACGGCGTGGCGACGACTTCAGATTTTCGATTGCTGAATCCCTTCATCCGCGTTTCCGGGCGCGGCGGTTTGGACGTCGGTCAGCAGACCATGAATATGCGCGTCGAGCCGAAGGCGGTCGGCACCGGCAAGGGGCAGGGCGGCCTCTACGACATGGGCGGAATCGGTGTGCCGTTCCTGGTGACCGGGCCATGGGCGAAACTGAAATTCATGCCGGACCTCGGCGACATGCTGAAGAGCGAAGCGACCAAACAGCTGGATAAATTGCTGGGCGTGAACAAAGGCGATGGAAGCACGGCAACGGGCAATTCCACGAAGGACGCGCTCGGCGGATTGCTGCAGGGCTTCGGAAAAAAGAAGAACTGATCTTTCCGCAAAGAGGGAGCGACAAGCACCGGCGCCCTCCGCACCGGCTTCGGTGGGAGGCGCAAGGCCGGATTTTTGGACATTCAGGTCAGGACGTGTCCGCGCGCAATTCCGCCCCAAAAACTTTTTGGGCAGCAGAACTATTCAGCGCGGCCGAATGGGCGAGCGCTGAGATCGCCACAACGCGCGTATGCATGGAATAGAACCGCGTCAAACCCCGTACGAGACGGCGGGCCATGCGGGCGACGGCCGCATCGCGCATCTTCAGCAGGCGCAGTAATTTCTCAGTACGGCCTTTGAGTGTGCGCGCCTTCAAGGCGTGACGAATATAAGAACCGAGCAAGGCGCGCACGGTCGCGCGCGGAACCGTGTGCTGCCAGGCCGCGCCGCAGCCGGTTTCTTTGCGTAGCGCCGCCCGCTTTTGATAAGCGGACGTTCGCGCCGCGCGCAGCATGATGACATCGACGACCCAGCCGGCGGCATTATTCAGCCAACGCTCGATATGACCGCGCCAAATTTGCGAAAGGCCGTTTTCGAAAACGCTCAGGAACGCGGCGAGGCGCGTCAGCCAAAAGCTGATCGACCTTTCCTGCCGGGTCAGCCGGCGTTCGAGTTTTGCGCGCTGCGCTTGTTCCATGCGCGCATCTTAAGCGCGGTGTGAGCGGCAGAGGATTGTTTGGGGTTTATCCTCGCGCAGCACGGTCAAGCGCAATTCCTCCCGACGCCGCGCGTGGGGAGGTGGACCATGCGTTGTCTCCGAACTCCATCTAGCGTATCTTTTTGTGCTTTACGTATTTTAAGCGAAACCACGTGATTAAAATAACCACGTGGGTGAGGGACAGGCGCGCGCGATGGCGGTGCAAGAAGTAACGTCGTTCTGCCGGATTTGCGGCGGCGGCTGCGGCGTGCGCATCACGCTGGAAGACGGCCGGATGGTCGCGATGCGCGGCGACAAGTCCCAGCCGCTTTCGCAAGGCTATGCGTGCGGCAAGGGATTGCAGGCGATCGAAGCCCATCATGGCCCTGGACGGCTTTTGCACCCGCTGAAACGGATGCCGGACGGCCGTTTTGTCGAAATCTCCCTCGAACAGGCTCTGAGCGAAATCGAAAACAAGTTGCGCGCGCAGATCGCGGCTCGTGGCCCAGAAGCACTGGGCATCTATGTCGGCGGGGGCTCGGCATTTAACGCCGCGGCGCTGGCGATGCAGAGCGCCTTCATGGCGGCGATCGGATCGTCGCAGCTTTATTCGACGCTCACCATCGATCAATCCGCCAAGGTGGTGTCGTTCGAACGGATGGGCGCGTGGGCGCCCGGCCTCAACGATTTCGAAGAATCCGACGTCGTCATGATGGTCGGCGCCAATCCGATGGTGTCGCACGGCGTGTCGGTTCTGGTTACCAATCCCGTGCGGCGCATCCGTCAGGCGCGTGAGCGCGGGCTGAAGATGATCGTCATCGACCCGCGCTTTTCCGAAACCGCGCGGCACGCCGATCTGTTCTTGCAGCCCTTGCCCGGCTTCGATCTGCCGATCATGGCCTCGCTCTTGCGCATCATTTTGGAAGAAGGCTGGCACGACGCGGATTTCTGCGCCCGCCACGTCGATTCCGACAGCTTTGCGCGGCTGATCGAAACGGTGCGGGACTTCGATCCGGCGGCGGTCGAGGCGCGGGCGGGCTTAGCGCCAGGTCAGATCCGCCAGGCGGCCGAAATTTTCGCCCGCGATGCGCGCAAGGGCGCGGCGTTCGGCGCAACGGGCGTGTGCATGGCGCGCTCGGGCAATACGGCGCTGCATCTGCTGGATTGCCTGAACGTTGTTTGTGGACGGACGAAGAGGCCGGGCGACCGTGTTATATTCGACGTTCTGGGCGCCAAATATCCCGTGCACGCCGAAGTCATCTCTCCGCCGCGGTCGTTCGATAGCGTGCCCAAAAGCCGTATCCGCGGCGTCGGGCGGCTGGCGGGCGAGAAGCTCACCTCCACCTTGGCGGAAGAAATTCTCACGCCGGGCGAGGGGCAGGTTCGCTCGCTGCTGGTGGTCGGGGCCAATCCGGCCGTCGGCATCCCGGACCAGCGCCGGATTGTCGAAGCGTTGCGCTCGTTGGAGCTTCTGGTGTGCGTTGATCCGTTCATGAACGAGACCGCGGCGCTGGCGCACTATATTCTGCCGACGATCATGCAATACGAGCGGGCGGACCTGCCGCTCAGCCTGGACGGTTACGCGTTGTTTCCCGCGCCATGGGTGCAATACACGCCCCCGATCGTCGATCCGCCAGCCGGCTCGGATCTGATCGAAGAGGCGCGCTTCTACTGGGAAATCGCGGCGCGGCTTGGCAAGCAGATCACTTTTCGCGGCGTGCCGCTGCCGATGGACAGGGCGCCGACGACGGAGGAAATGCTCACAATCCGACTTAAAGGCGCGCGCATGACGCTGGACGAATTGAAGCAGGCGCCGAGCGGTCTGATCTGGGAGGATCCCGAGGCCATCGTGCAAGAAGCGCGTCCAGGCGCCGAGGCCCGTCTGGACGTCATGCCGCCGGATGTCGCCGAAGAGGTGCGCGACTTCCGCCGCCGGGACGCGCTGGCGGTCCAGGCGCTGGAGTCCGATGATCCGCCAACGCACCTGCTCTCGGTGCGGCGGATGCGCGAAGTGTTCTGCAGCACCGGCCGGCATCTGCCGGAAGTGCGCAAGCGCGCGCCTTACAATCCCGCGAGTTTCAATCCCGCCGATTTGGATGCAATGGGCATTGCGGTGGGCGACCGCGTGGCGCTCACGTCACGCCACGGCCGCGTCGTGGCGATTGCAAAGGCGGACGAGACCTTGCGCGCCGGCGTGGTGACGCTCGCCCATGGATGGGGCGGTTTGCCGGATCAGAATGACAACGATCAGGCGTGCGTTAATCTCTTGACCTCGACGGTCGAGGATCTGGAGCCCATCAACGCGATGCCGCTCATGAGCGCCATTCCCGTGCGCGTCGAGCGGGTTGGCGCCGCGCTGGCTGCGGCGGAATAAGCGCGCCGATTCAGTCCCGGATGCACCGAATTGACGCGGATATTGTATTGCCTAAGTTCGATGGCGGCGGCCTTGGTATAACGGACTCGCCACTACGCTCCCCCACCATGGTGCGTGCGTTTTACCCCAACCACCGCTCCAACCTTTTCACCCCCTCGGCGATGGCCTCCTCCGTTCCCGCAAAGGAAAAGCGCAAGGTATGCGCGCCATCGACGCGATCGAAATCGTGGCCGGGCGTCGTCGCCACGCCTGCTTCCTCCAGCATGCGCTTGGAGAAAGCCATCGAGTCGTTCGACCATTTTGCGATCGAGCCATAGACGTAGAATGCGCCGTCGGCCGGCGCCAAATCCGTAAAGCCGAGTTTCGGCAACGCATCCAAAAGCACAGCGCGATTGCGCTGATAGCTGAGCTTGATCCGGTCCAGTTCTTCCTTGGCCTCGAAGGACGCTTGCGCCGCGATCTGCGAAATTTCCGGCACGGATATGTATAAGCTCTGCGACAGCCGCTCCGCGGGCCTTAGCAGATTATCCGGCAGCACCATCCAGCCGACGCGCCAGCCCGCCATGCAATAATATTTGGAAAAAGAATTGACGGTGATGACGTCGCCGGAAAATTTCGCCGCCGTCTCGGCATGCCCTTGATAGACAAGGCCGTGATAAATCTCGTCGGAGATGAACCGCACGCCCGCATCGCGGCAGAACGAAATGATTCTTTCCAATTCGTCGGCCGGCGTCAGCGTGCCCGTCGGATTGGCCGGGCTGGCGATCAGCACGCCTTGCAACGGTTTTTGCGCGTGCGCCTTGGCTAAGGCTTCGGCGGTCAGCACGTAATTCACGTCGGGACCTGCGGCGATCTCGACCGCTTCCAACCCCAGCACGCCGAGCAGATTGCGATAGGCCGGATAGCCGGGGCGCGGCAGCGCGATGCGCGCGCCCGCATCAAACGCCGATAGGAAAATCAGATTGAAGGCGGCGGACGACCCCGTGGTGACCATGACGCGCCGCGCCGGCACATCGACATTGTAGGTCTCGCCGTAATGCCGCGCGATGCGTTCGCGCAAAGTGCGCGTGCCCAAGGCTTCGGTATAAGCAAGGCGGCCATGCTTCAGCGCGGCGCGGGCGGCCTCCAGCGCGGGCAGCGGCGCGGGGGCGCCGGGCTGCCCGACTTCCATGTGGATAATGTCGCGGCCATGGGCTTCCAGATCGGCGGCGGCGGCCATCACGTCCATGACAATAAAAGGCGGGGCGTCGCTGCGGGCGGAAGGCGGCAGGCTGCTCATAAAGTCTTTCCTGATGGCGTTAGAAAACGGTCTAGCAGCGCGCGCACGCGGGGGCCAAGCGCTGCATATTCAAGGCGGCGGCGGCCGGGCTCGCCGGAGGGGCTATTTCCGGGCTAGCCATTTGGTCTACACACTGGACTTGCGCGCCCCCGCGCCGGACAAGCTTGTGCATGATTTCGCTGAACGATCTTACCGCGCGTCTGAAAGCAAACTGGCGCACCTTGGCGCTCGCCGGCGTTGGTTTGATCGTTCTTTTCAATGTCACATCCTGCATCCTGAAAGCGGGCGGACCCAAATATTCCGTGAGCATGCTTGTTCATCCGTCGCCGTTTCACGGGATCAACAATTTGGCGTTGGGACCGTCGGGCGAGTTGTACGCGGCGAGCGCCTTCGGCGGCGGCATCTATAAAAATCCGGGCGCGGGTTGGAAATCCAAAAAATTCATTGCGCTCGAGGATGGCGCCAATGACATCGCGGTCGCGCCCAATGGAGCCATCGCCTGGACGCAGACCTTCAAGGGCCGCGTTTATATCCGCGACGCCAATGGCGCGACGCGCCTGCTCCTGAAGAATTTCGCGGGCGCGCATTCCGTGGCCTTCGCGCCGGACGGCACGCTCTATGTCTCGCAAAACGGCGCTGCGGATGCGTTGTGGCAGATCGATCCGGCGGGCGTCGCGCCTTTGCGCCGGGTGGCCGACAATATTGGCGAATTGCGCGGCTTCATCTTTGGTCCGGACGGCTTCATTTATGGCGCGCTGGCGGAAGCCAAATCCTTCGCGAAAATCGATCCGAAAACCGGTGAGGTCCTGCAAAGCGTGGCCGGTTATGCCGAACCCATGGCGATCGTGTTGGCGCCGGACGGCGTCTTCTATGGCGTGGATGGCGGCGACGGCGCGCTGGACCGCATCGAAATGGCGACCAGCACATCGTCGCGCTATGTCTGGCTGCCCCAGGGCGTCAATGATCTGGTGATCGACGGAAGGGGAATCGCCTATGCGGCGCTTCCGAGCGAAGATGCGATCCTGAAAATCGATATGAAGACCCGCGCCATCAGCAATCTGGTCGCCGGCAAATTGGGCGCGCCAGGGGACGTCAATCTCATGCGCAGCGACGAGGGCGACGTTCTCGGCGTCACGGACCAATATGCCTTCCGGACGGTTGAACTGAACTCCGGCGAGGTGAAGGACTGGCTGCGCCTTTATTCCAGCAGCCTCAGCGGCGCCGCCGGGATCGGCTCGGGCCGGCGCTGGGCGCTCATCGCCAGCCCGCTGACCGGAACCGTGTCTGTCGCCGATCGCATTACGCATAAGATTACCGCGACCTTGCGCGGCTTCAGCATGCCCACCGACGCACTGGAGACGGATGACGGCCGCTTCGTCGTTCTCGATTCATCCGTCGGCGAACTATCCTTGGCGTCCGCGCCGGATGGGGTTGAGCGCCGCACCATTGCGCGCGGCCTGAAAAATCCCACGGCCATGGCGTCGGATGGACGCGGCGGGGTTTACGTCACCGAAACCGGCCTCGGCCGCGTGGTCCGTATCGATTTGGCGAATGGCGAGCTGACGCCGGTGATCGACGGGCTGGACATGCCTGAAGGCATCGACACAGGCCCGGACGGCCGCATCTTCGTCGCTGAAGCGGGCGCCGGGCGGGTGTCCGCCATCGATGCACTCACCGGCAAAAAGCAGGTGGTGGCTGAAAAGCTGGCCCTGCGGCCCGCCGGTGATAATCGCCTCGGATCGGTGTTGACGTCGGGCTTGGCGATCGGCCAGGACGGCGCGATCTATGTGACGTCCAGCCAGGGCAACGGCATTTACAAGCTGATGCCTACGCCGTGAAATTGTTCAGGCCGGGTTTTTCACGCTTTCATTGAGCC
>JBEVJO010000233.1:0-10254 GCA_040510175.1 Caulobacterales bacterium | reverse complement strand
GATCGTAGTTTCAGCCAAAAGAGACGGCCACTCCGACAAGTCCTAGGCCCAAGGCCGATCCGTGCATCCTACGCGCCGATCGTCGCTTCTATGATTCACTGGGGCCTGAGCGCACTTCATGAGGCGACTAAATGATTTTCGGGACGTCCGGCAAAGCATTTAGCTGGTCGCCGTTTTGAGGGAAATGCGCCGCCAAGAGACGGCCGCAGTGTGCGACCCCGGCCTCAACGGCCTGCGCCAGATCCTGACGCTTCAAGCCGGACTGCATCAGATCAATCGCGGTGTTCCAGGCGCTTTCGCCCACAGCCTTATGGATCAACGCGTCAGCGATCACCTCGACTATATGATCTTCGAGCGCCACGAAGATGACGACGCCCGTTCGATCCGCGGAGCCGTCGAGCCCGGTCGCTAGAAACTGAGCCATCGCTGCGGCATGCGTCCGCGCTCGTTTCAACCACCTCGGCGTCATGAAGCGGCGCACCGGTCGCCAAGAGACGAACGTATGAACCATGACGAAGATCGCTACCTGACCTGCAAGCAGCGCCCAAAGTGTTGCGATCAACGTTTGTTGTATGGCGGCGGTATGAACGGCAATCCAGTCGCCGCCCGTGAGCTTTAGAAACTGGTCTCCGGCGAGCGCCAAGGCCGCCGGGACAAGGAGAGCGGCGGCGCTCGCCCAAGCGAGCGGAACCTCGTCGTATTTCGAAACCTCTTCCGCCAGCACGACGACAATCTCGCCGCGTGTGTCTTGTTCAGCCGTCGTCACGGCGTTTGTAATGCGAGCGCGGTCGTCGTCAGACACAATCATGACTACCAACTCCCCGACGAACCGCCGCCCCCAAAGGAGCCGCCGCCGCCCCTGAACCCGCCCCCGCCATTGCTGCCGCCGCGTCCGCCCCAATTGCTGGAAAAAATCATCCAGGGCAGCGCCCGGGCAAGCCGCCACCCGCCGCCGCGCCGCGAAGACAAAATAATCCAACCGACGATCAAGAAGATCACCCAAACAGGAATAGCGTGCGCTTCCGGCTGCTCCGCCGACCTTGCCGCTGCTTGAACCTTTTGTTCTGCTTCAGTGGGATCAAGACTGAGCTGCGTGGCAATGGCGTCCGCGCCGTCAACGATACCGCCCTCGATATCGCCGTTGCGAAACTTGGGTAAGACACGCTCCTGCAAGATGACGTTCGAAAGCGCGTCCGTCAGGATCGGCTCAAGGCCATAACCAACTTCGATTCTCACTTTGCGATCTTGCGGCGCCACAATGAGTAAGACGCCGTCATTCACGCCCTTGCGCCCGACCTCCCAGGCGCGGCCCAGCTGATATCCGTATTCCGCAATATCATAACCCTGGAGGTCTTTCAGCGTGACGATCACGAGTTGGTGGTGCGTTTTCGTTTCCAGGTCGGCGAGTTTGGTCGTGAGCGCGGTCTCGGTTTGCGCGGAAAGAACATTTGCGCCGTCGACCACCCGGCCGGTAAGCGGAGGAAATGTCGGCGCTCCCCAAGACGGTGCGCTCAAGAAAACGAGGATGACCGCGATGGCGGCCGCGACAAAACCCGAGGGCCCGGCGGCCCAGGTTTTCTGCTTCACGGTTGTGGCGGCGAAGCTGGCGCAGGCGTATCGAAACTCACCGATGGCGCGCTTTGGGCGGCCGCACTCGCCGTAAATAATTCCATCGGTTTTGATCCGCCGTAAAACGTCTTGGCCCAGATCACTGTCGGGAATGTCCGCAACGCCGTGTTGTAGTCTCGAACGGCTTCGTTGTAGTCGCGGCGCGAAATCGCGATGCGGTTCTCGGTGCCCTCCAACTGTGACTGCAGGGCGAGGAAGTTCTGGTTTGATTTCAGGTCAGGATAGGCTTCGCGCACGGCAAGAAGCCGGCCAAGAACGCCTGACAGCTGATCTTGGGCCGCTTGATACTTCTGGAATGCAGCGGGATCGGTAATCGTTGATGCGTCGACCTTGATTTGCGTTGCGGCGGCGCGCGCTTGGGTGACTTCGATCAGTACTGATTTTTCCTGGGCGGCATAGCCTTTTACAGTCTCCACCAAGTTTGGAATCAAATCGGCCCGGCGTTGATACTGCGTCTGAACATCGGCCCAAGCCGCTTTTGCCGTCTCCTGCTTCGTCGGAATGGTGTTTACGCCGCAGCCGACGAGAGCGAACGGCAACACAAGGGCTAAAAGGTAGGTAAGTAGGCGCTGCATGATAACCCCTTTGGAGCCCATGAACTTGGGCTGGGTATACCTTGAGAATGGGGGGCGCACAATTCAAGAGCGCTGCGCGCGGAAACAGCGCTCTTCGGCCCTACGGAATCATGGGCCGCGTTTGGATTTGCGCGCGCTTCACCGGTGGGCGAGAGCCTGGGCGGCCGAAGGCGCGGGGCCGGGCGGTGCAGGGGAACTTCTATTTCGAAAGCGATGTAGACAGATAATCGTCTTTCCATATCCCGGACGAGATCAGCTTGCCTTGCTTGTCCCACAGCACGCCATAGCCGGCGCGGACGCTGTTGGCGAACTGACCTTCATAGATGTTGCCGTTGCTCCAGATATAGACGCCATAGCCTTCGCGCCGGTTCGCGGGTTCGGCATAGACGTATTGGCCGGTATAGCTATCGCCGCCCGCCGTCGTGCTGGCGCCGACCAGCGGATCCCCGACCTTGCCTTTTTCGCCGTCATAGCCGCCGCCTTTGTCGGACTTGTAGCTTTCCATACCGGCTTCGCCATTGCGGGCGCGGGTCGCCGCATTTTTGCCGCGCTCTTCGAAATTGCGCGCCTGTTGCGCGGAATATTTGACGCTCGCGTTAAGCTGATCGACGTCGAAGGCGCTGTAGTTCGCGGGCGCCGCCGCAGCAGCGGCGGACGGGGCTGGCGCAAAACTCGATTGCAGCGCTTGCTGCGCCGCGCGCGCCTGTTCCGCGTTTCTGCCATTGGGATAGGAGGAGAGATACATCTCGTAGCCGCGGATCGTATTGGCCGCTTGCGCGATCGCGTAGGCGTTATCGTCGGCCTGGCCTTGCGCCGCCTGCGTGGCTTTTTCCTCCTCCGCCTTCCGGATGGCTTCGATTTCGTCGGGATTTTGACCAGGCAGTCCGAACAGGCCGGGTTGAACGCCGGGCGCCGGCGCGGGGGCTGGCTTGAGCATGAAGCCCAAAACGCCCACCGCCGCGATGGCGCCGACAATGATCAGCGGCCAGGGCGGCGATTTGCGCTGGCTTGCGCCGGTATCAAACGCGGCGGAGCGGAAGCTCGCGGCATTGTCGCTGCTGGCTGGGCGCGATGTCTGGGGTTTGGGTTTGGCCGCGGCTTCCGCCGCCGCTTTTTTCGCCGCCTCGCGTTGCTGTGCGGTGCGGGCGCGCGCAGCGCCGATCTCGAGTTCTTCGATTTTAGACCAGGCCGCGTCGGCGCACGGATCGTTCGGATACTTCTGCGCCCAGCGTTTCCAGGCTTCGGAATCGCTGGAGGCGGAGAGCGCGTCGAGTTCGGCGAGGCCCGGGCGGTCGATCTTGCGTCCGATTGTCTCCAGCACCTTGCGCCAGCCGGGATGCTTTCGATCGCCGTTCCAGCCGGTCAGATTTTCCGCGTGATGCATGTTGAAGGGCGGCGGCAATTCACACGCCTCGACCATCACGGCGACCAGAACGCCGCGCTGGCGGCCCTTTTCCGCTTCGCCTCTGACCCACTCCGAGGCGGTAGCCGACGGCGACCAGCACACCAATTGCGCTTTGCAAATTTGGGTCAGGTGCTGAATTTCTTCGGTGAAAGAACGGTCCGGCGACAATCTTTCGTCAAACCAAACATCGACTTGCAGCGCACTGAGCGCGTCCGCGATCGGGCGCATTTTTTCGCGCTCTTCTTGTTTGTACGATATAAATACGTCGGTCATTGCGCCCCCGCGGCAAGTCCAACCTGATCCAAGCCTCAGTGATAGCAAGCAGAACGGCCGCCGTCATGCGCTACGGCGCCAAGCCCCACGTTTTCTCCAGATGTGTGTTAAAGCGGCCCGGCGAGGGATTTGACGACAGAGGCGATCAGCGCGTCCTTGCGCCGCTCGGTTTCGGAAAGCGCTTCATACGGCACAAGGCTCGGATGTGTTTTCTTCTGCACGTCCTTGACTTTGCCTTTGCGCCAGCCTGCCGCGATCCGCTCGGCCATCCATTGATCGTGTTGCGCGGACAAGGGCGCATCCGGATTGGCGATGCGGAAACGGACGCCTTCGATGGTGGAGCGCCGCACGTCGGCGCTGACGCGGCTCCATGGCGCAAGCCTATCTTCGCCGAGGCCGATCTTGAACGCGCGCATGGCTTCGTGCGCGACCTGCGCGCAAATGTGGACGATCTCTTCCTTAGACCGGCGCGGCGGCATTGGCGGCGCGCGGCATGAAGAGGTTGGGGTAGATCCAGCTGGCGATTTCCGGGGCGCCGATCCATTGTTCGCGGTCCTTCTGGATCGCTTCCGGCAATTTCTCCGGATCGAAGGCGGTGTATGGTTTCAAATCAGGGTGGATGAGTTCGTCTTCGTCGCGCACCGGTCCGTAGCGCCAGCCGGACAGCAATTTGTCCGCACACCAGCGCAAATGTTCGATCTCGGCGGCGTCATCCGTGACGTGTTCGTTTTTCACTGCGGGCAATCTGCCGCCGCCTTTTTGCGGCGCCGGCGTCCAGCCCAGGCTCCGCACTTTCAGCAGCGCGTGATCCGCGGCGACGCGGTTGGTTTGGATATAATGCTCTTTCAAATCATGCCAAAGGCATTGCGCGGCCGTCTTGGGTTCGAATCGCCCTTGGTTGAGCAATTTTTCCGTCAGATGCGTACGCATTTTATTGAAGGCCGGAACGCCGAAGGTTTCCTGAAAATCGCTTTCCAGGTCTTGAAGGCTTGCATCGGCGAGCGGCCAATGCACCGTCCGCCGGACGCGCTGCGGGATCGTGTATCCCTTGCGCAGCGCCTTGATATAGTCGTCCTGGTTCTGGTCCAGAACGCGGCCGGCGATATAGAGCTCATGGATCTTGCGCGCGGCGTGATCCAGCGTGCGGTCCACCAGAGCGCGCGGCGAAATCGCTGCTGCATATTCCGCAAAGGGCGCGACATGATCGTAATCGCTGAGAACGGCGCCGATCGTGCCATCGCGGTCGTCGCGCACATACATGCGCGGGAACGAGATGTTCGCACGGCCGGCCATCACCGCCGCGCAGTGCAGCGTTTCCTGATCCGTGGGGAAGGTGAGAACGACGGATGTGATAAGACCACGCTCGGCTTCAGCTTGCGCCAGCGCCGACCAGGGATTGCTCAGGCCGCGCCAATGAAACTCAAGAAACTTGATGTCCGCGACCCAGACCGATTTTCCAGGGGCGCCGGGATCGTCGAATGCGTTTGGAAAACGTGCGGCAAACGCCGCCTGCGCGTCTTTAGGGTCGGCGGCGAACACGGTCACGCGCGGCGGATGAAATCCGGGCGCCCACATCATACGCAGCACGCGTTCCGCCACCGCCAGTGCGTGTTCGTCCCAGCCGATGATCGCGACATGGACGCCGGAAGCGCCATCGCGGGCGTCGACGTCCTCCAGCAACAATTCGGATTGCGTGAGAAGCCGCGCCGCGATTTCCGGCAGCGAAAAGAGATCGGTAGCGCCGATGCCGCTGCGGGACGGCAGATCCCGCCGTAAAGCGTGGCTCTCCAGTCGCACCGCCACATCGCCGGGTGCGTAGCCCTTGCGCAGTTTGCGCACAGCTGCGGCCGTCGCGAGATTTTCCGCGTCGGACGAACCGAGCGCTACCACGCGATAGGCATTGGCGGCGCCGGCGGCTTTGATGACGGCGACGCTGGTTGGATCGCCGACCATGAGATTGATTCCGTCCGCGCCCATGGATTCCACTTCGGCCGACGACGCATTACGCTTGATCAAAACGACGGCGCGCCGGTGTTTGCCTTTGCGCACCACGGCGCGGGAGAGCGCCTCCGCTTCGGCGCCTTCGCCGGTGATGATGACGTGCCGCGCGCCGATGGCGCGGAAGGCTTTGGCGAAGGCGTCGAACAGCGAACGCCAGAAGCCGAAGAACAGCGTCACGAAGGCGAGGCTGGTGAGCGCCATCTGGCCCAGAAAGATGCGCGGGTCGTCGCCTTCATATTGGCAGCGCGTTCCCTCGCGGAACAAGCACAGGCCATTGCCGATGGCTTTGATCGTGTCGTCGAACGGCGACAGGGTTTTAGTTGGCTGCTGCGTGGTTTGTTGATGTGCTGCCGGTTGCGGTCTGTCGCCGCGCGCCAGATCGAAGGCCGCGGCGCCGCCCAGCCACAGCCAGACCACGCCTATCAGCACGCCGATCGACAAGCGCACCGGCGCGGCGCGGCGATGGGCGAGGCGCATAGCGTGCAGCGACAACCAATTGGCGAAAAAAGCGCGGACCTTCAGGATCGCAAGGCCAATTGGCCCGTGATGGCGCGGCTTTGCCCGCTGGACTTTATGGTGCGGCTTGACGCCGGTGAAGTGTGTGTCGCGACCCATGGCCCGGAGAGAAGCCCAAAGGGCGCGACAAGGTCAATCGCGTAAGCCTGTCGCGCTGTAAAAGGTCGGGCGGCGCAAGATTAGTCGATATTGGCCAGACCCTTGCGAATTGTCTCCGCGATCTGGTCGATCTGGGCTTTCTCCACGATCAGGGGTGGTGACAGCGCGATGATGTCGCCAGGCGCGCGGATCAGGACTCCGGCGTCGAAGCAGATGCGGAACAGTTCCGCCCCGCGCGCCCGCTGTCCGGCGGGGCGGGATTGCAATTCGATGCCGCCGACCAGACCAATATTGCGAATGTCGATGACGTGACGGGCATCCTTTAAAGAATGCATCGCGTCTTCCCAATAGGGCGCCAACTCAGCGGCGCGCTCGAACAGGCCCTCATTGGCGTAGATGTCCAACGTGGCGAGCCCCGCCGCGCAGGCCAGCGGGTGACCGGAATAGGTATAGCCGTGATACAACTCCACCAGCCCGTCAGCGTTCTCCATCATGCTGTCATAAATGCCCTGGCGCACCGCGACGGCGCCCATCGGCACGGCGGCGTTGGTGAGCGCTTTTGCCATCGTGAGGATATCGGGTTGAACGCCAAACACTTCCGCCGCGAAGGAGCCACCGGTGCGGCCGAAGCCGGTGATCACTTCGTCGAAGATCAGGAGAATGTCGTGCTTGTCGCAAATCGCGCGCAGACGCTGCAGATAGCCTTTCGGCGGCACCAGAACCCCGGTGGAGCCAGCCATCGGTTCTACGATTACGGCCGCGATGTTGGAGGCGTCGTGCAGAGCCACAATGCCTTCGAGCGCATCCGCCAAATCAGCGCCATGCTCTGGCTGGCCGCGCGTAAAAGCATTCTTCGCCATATTGTGTGTGTGCGGCAGGTGATCGACGCCGGCCAGGAGCGAGCCGAAATACATCCGGTTCTTGACCATGCCGCCGACCGAGATGCCGCCGAAATTGACGCCGTGATAGCCGCGCTCGCGTCCGATCAACCGCGTTTTCGTGCCTTTGCCGCGCGCCCGGTGATAGGCGAGGGCGATCTTCAGGGCGGTGTCGGCGGATTCAGAGCCTGAGTTCGTGAAGAAGATACGGTTCAGATCGCCGGGCATAATGCCGGCCAGCTTGTTTGCGAATTGGAACGCCAAAGGATGGCCCATGTTGAAATTGGAGACGAAGTCCAATTCGCCGGCCTGACGCCGGATCGCCTCGGTGATCTGCTCGCGGCCATGGCCGGCATTGACCGCCCAGAGGCCGGATGTGCCGTCCAGCACCTTGTGCCCGTCCGAGGCGATGTAGTGCATGTCCTTGGCGCCCACGATCATGCGCGGATCGGCCTTGAACTCCCGGTTGGGGGTGAACGGCATCCAATAGGAATCCATGGAATTAAGGGGCGAATTGGCGTCGGGCATGTTGGTCTCTTGAAATCAAAGCAGGCGGTGGCCGCTGTGCGCAGCTTAAGCCTATAGTCGCCCTCGCGCCCACCTGCATCATGCGATGGCGATGGCGCAAAGCCAAACAGTGATCACAGTCTGCCAAGTCGCTCCGGTGGTCAATTGGTTCGACGTCGAGACCAGAAAAGTCGAGAGATTCCCGTATCGAGGATTGACTTAAAAGGACAGCCGCTCTTTTGTGATCACAGAATAAAGGGAACCCCATGCGGGATTTGGGCGAGGTGCTTGCCCGGCGTTCGGCTCTAAAGCCGCCCGCCAAGGCGATTATCGACGGTGCGGCGGTGAACGCCGCCTCGGGCGCGACCTTCGCCAACATTTCCCCGCGAGACGGTAAGCCGATCAATGACGTGGCGGCCTGCGACTCCGCCGATATCAACCGGGCCGTCGCCTCAAGCCGCACCGCCTTCGAAGATGGGCGCTGGCGCGCCTTGGCGCCGAAGGAAAAAAAGAAGGTTCTGTTCCGGCTCGCCGACTTGATGGAGGCGGACCGCGAGAATCTCGCACTTCTGGAAAGCCTCGATACCGGCAAGCCAATCAGCGAGGCGCTGAACGTCGACATCCCGCTCTCGATCAATAGCGCGCGCTGGTACGCCGAAGCGCTGGACAAGGTTTATGGCGAAGTCGGTCCCGTCCCGGAGGGCCGCTTTTCCTACGCCACGCATGAACCTTTAGGCGTGATCGGCGCCATCGTGCCTTGGAACTTTCCGTTGCACATGGCGATGTGGAAGGTCGCCCCAGCGCTCGCCATGGGCAATTCGGTGGTGCTGAAGCCCGCAGAACAATCGCCGCTGACCGCGCTTCGTCTCGGCGAGTTGGCGCTGGAGGCGGGCGTGCCGCCAGGCGTTCTGAACGTGACTCCAGGCCTTGGCGACAAAGCCGGACAGGCGATTGGCCGTCACATGGACATAGACATGGTGGCATTCACGGGCTCTGGCCCTGTCGGCCGTCGTTTGATGACCTATTCCGGCGAAAGCAATCTGAAGCGCGTCAGTTTGGAATTGGGCGGAAAGTCCCCGCAAATCGTGTTTGCCGATTGCCCGGATTTCGACGCCGCCGCGCAAGCCGCCGCCTGGGGCGTGTTCTACAATCAAGGCGAAGTTTGCACCGCCGCGTCGCGTTTGCTGGTGCATGAAAGCGTGGTCGATAAATTCCAGGAAAAAGTGATCGCCGCCGCCCGCGCCATCAAGGTCGGTGATCCGTTCGATCCGGCGACACGCTTCGGCTCCATGGTGTCCGAAACGCAAATGAAGACGGCGCTGCGCTATATCGAAACCGCGCAGAGCGAAGGCGCGCAATTGCAATTGGGCGGATCGCGGGTGCGCCAGGACAGCGGCGGCTTCTATGTCGAGCCGACGGTTTTCTCCAATGTGGCGCCGGGCTCGACCCTGGCGCGCGAGGAAGTGTTCGGGCCGGTGCTCGGCATTCTGACCTTCAAAACTTCGGACGAAGCTTTCAAGCTCGCCAATGACACGAATTACGGTCTGGCCGCCGGGGCGTGGACCGCCAATATCGATCTGGCGTTTGCTGCGGCGAAAAAACTGCGCGCTGGACTGGTCTGGATCAATGGCTGGGACATCTGCGACATCACCATGCCGTTCGGCGGGTTTAAGCAATCTGGCTTCGGCCGCGACCGCTCGCTGCACGCTTTGCATAAATATGCTGACCTGAAGGCGGTATCCTTTGCATTGAAGGGAGGCGCATGATGCTGCAAGACTTGCGCTCCGGCGAATGCGTGCCGGCCAGTAGAGAGTGTTTATGAGTTCGCCCCTAGTCGCCAGCCCTGATGAAGCCGCTGCGTTTCTCGACGCCAATCCCGGCGTCGAATTTTTTGAAGTCCTATTCACTTCCATGACCGGCGTGCCGCGCGGCAAAAGATTGCGTCGGCATGAAATCATGGGCGTCTATGAGTATGGCCGCTTTCTGCCGGGATCGGTGCTGGTGGTCGACACCACGGGCCAGGATTGCGAAGACACCGGCCTTGTCTGGGAGGACGGCGACGCCGACCGCATCGCCAAGCCGGCGCCGGGCACGCTGACCGTTGCGCCGTGGCTGGGCGACGACGTCGCGCAGGTTGTTTTGTCGATGTACGAACTCGACGGCACGCCGAATGATCTCGATCCGCGTCATGTGCTGCGCAGTGTGATCGCACGTTTTGAAAAAGACGGCCTCACGCCCGTCGTCGCCTGCGAGCTCGAATTCTATCTGCTCGATGCGCGGCGCGGCCGCGACGGCAGCGTGCGCTTGCCGATGGATCCGGTGACGCGCGAGCGGCCCACCTCGCATCAGGTCTATGGCATGCGCGAATTGG
>JBEVJO010000232.1:0-3463 GCA_040510175.1 Caulobacterales bacterium | reverse complement strand
CGTCGTCGCGGCGCCGAGCGGCTTCGTCGCCGTGCTCGCTGGTTGGATTACCGCCGAAGTCGGACGTCAGCCTTATGTGGTCTATGGAGTCCTGCGCACGGCGGACGCTGTCTCGCCGGTCGCCGCGGGAACGGTGGCGATCTCATTGCTGCTCTTCATCATCGTCTATGCAATCGTGTTCAGCGCCGGCGCGCTTTACATTTTAAGGCTGATCGCCAAAGGGCCGGAGAGCGACGAACCGGTTCCGCAAAGCGATCTGCCGCCGGGCACGCCCCTCGGCGCCGCGATCGGGGAGGCATGAGCATGGACCTTCCTTTGATTTGGGCCGTGTTGATCGCCGTCGCGGTGTTTCTGTATGTGGCGCTCGACGGTTTCGATCTTGGCGTTGGTATTTTGTTTCCGTTCGCAAAGGACGGACACGAACGCGATCAGATGCAATCCGCCATCGCGCCGGTTTGGGACGGCAATGAAACTTGGCTGGTCTTGGGCGGCGGCGGATTGCTGGCGGCGTTTCCGAAAGCCTATTCGGCGTTGATGCCCGCGCTCTATGCGCCGATTATTTTGATGCTGCTGGCGCTGATCTTTCGCGGCGTCGCCTTCGAGTTTCGCCATCATGGCCGCGGCAGGGGCAAGAAATTCTGGACCGCCGCCTTTACCGGCGGGTCTATCACCGCGGCTTTCGCGCAAGGGCTCGTGCTCGGCGGTTTCATTCAAGGCGTTCAGCTGGAAAATGGGCAATTCGCCGGCGGCGCGTTTGACTGGCTGACGCCGTTCTCGCTTCTGGTGGCGGTGTCTTTGGTTGCAGGCTACGCGCTCTTGGGCGCCGCATGGCTCGTTTTCAAAACCGAAGGCGAATTGTTCGAACGCGCGCGCGCATGGCTAAAGCAGGCCGTCATCGTCACGGCTTTGGCGATGGGCGCCGTAAGTCTCGCGACTCTGGGCGTTGATCCGCGCGTTACCGCGCGTTGGGGGCTCACCATGACGAGCGTGGACTGGCCTGTCTTTATCAAGCTCGCGCCGCTGCCGCTCGTCGCCGGATTGCTCTGCTTTTTATTGTGGCGGGGCGCCGAGTCGCGGCGTCACTTGCAGCCGTATCTCTATGCCGTCGCGTTGTTCGCCATTGGCTATCTTGGCCTCGCCATCAGCCTGTGGCCCTATATCGTGCCGTTCTCCTTCACACCCGCTCAGGCCGCAGCCGCCGACAACGCGCTGGCGCTCATGCTATGGGGCGCTGCGCCGATGCTGCCGATCATTCTGGGGTACACGGCCTATGTCTATTGGCTCTTTCGCGCCAAGGTGAGCAGCGATGCCGCGTATCATTGAAGGGCCGCCGGAGCCGGGCGAACCGCGTCCGCCTTTGCGCAAACGTCTGGGCTGGTTTGCGCTGATCTGGACCGCCAGCGCATTGGCGGTCGCAGCCGTATCCTACGCGATGCGCGCGCTGATTCTTTGAACCTCAGTGCCGGCTAACGAGGCTGTACGAGACCCGCCATTCGCCTTCCACGGCAGCATAGGGCGCTTCCAGACCGTGCGCGAATTCAAGCCCGACGGTGGTTTTCTTCCCCATGGCGATGCGGGCGCCGACGCCTGCCGAGGAGAGCGAGAAATCCATATCGGGAAAGAGGAGCGGACGTTCGTTCAGCTTTACTGAACCAGCGTCGGCGAACACATAGGTTTCGCTGCCTGCCATCCAATCCGGCAGCAACTTTAAAAACCGCACGGCCGCTTCGATTGAGCCAGCCATACCGGCGTCGCCTTGAATAACGGCGCCGCCATAAGCGCGGCCATACGATTCTCCGCCCAACGCGAATTGCTCGGACGCCGGCAGCATGTCATCGCTGAATTGCGCCGTGGTGCGCAGACGCAAGGCGTAGCGCGTCGCGAAAAGCCGATCGAAGCCCGCCTGGAAACCAGCTTTGGTAAAATCGCTTTGTGCGAGGAAGGGGTTGACGCTCGCGCCCCAGATGTCCAGCCCATGGCTGATCGAGGCGGACACGCCCAGCGCCGATTTCTCCTCGTTGATTCCATAGGAAATGGCGCTGCGGATGACGCGCGTGCTGCTCGAATCCAGCGCCTGGCCGAAGGCGGCGTTCGAAGACTCAAGCGCATCAAAGCCGAACGACACAGACGAATTCTTTTGGTAGCCCCGAATAAGCGGGTAGGACACGCTCACACCGCCGGTTTCCGCGTCGCCGTCAATTCCCGAATCCAAGCGGGTCTTTAGTTTACTGGCTGAGAGCGACACGCGCATGCCGTCAGCGCCGATCGGCGTGGAATGCGAGAGGGATGCATAGATGAAGCGGTCATCATGCGTCGGCATCGAGAATGACAGAGTTGTTTGATCGCCGCCGCGCAACAGGTCGTTATAAGACGCGTCCAGATTGGCCTGCGTCTGCCCCAGAAGCGGCGAACCGCGATTGTTTAGTCCGAATCCGAAATCCATGCGATTGCGCCGTGCGGTCAGCACCAAACGCGCGCCGCCGCGCTGCGCCGCCGGGACAAATTGCGCTTCGACTTTTTCGCCGGGAATATCGCGGATCAGCGAAAGGTACCGCTCCAGCGTTTGCCGGCGCAGCGGGCGCTCTGTGGTCAGCGTCGCGGCGTAATCGCGGGCCAGCTCAATGTCCTTGGCCTCTTTGTCGTCCGTTTGAATGACAACGTCTGAGATATGGCCCTCAATCACGATGAGGTCGAGTTGCCCGTCGCTGAGATCCTGCGACGGAGCCAGGATCGTGAAAAGCGCGATGTCGCTTTTCTGGTAAATCGCGGAGAGCGCCGTAGCCACGGCTTCGATCGCCGTTCTATCGAGGGGGCGTCCGACGCTCTTGCGCCAGGATTGCTCAAGATCGATTTGGGATAGGGACGATCCACGAATTCTGACGAAGGTGAGATTCGCCGCGGATTCATCTGGGGCGCTTTCATCGATCGCAAGGCGTCCACGCAGGGGCTCTGGCGTCTGCTTAGGGGCGATTTGATCTTGCTGACGGTCGATGCGCCCCTTGTCGATAATGAGGGGCGAGGTCTGCGCGGCGACCGCAGATGCGCTGAGCGCGGCGATACTGATCGCCGCGCTCAGATAGTTGCAGTCTTTGGGTCTCAATGCTGGATCAGTCCACCCAACCCGGTCACGGCGCCGCCGGCGCCGGCGGATGTTCCGCCCGCTGTAACGCCTAGTCCGCCGGTGACCCCGTTCGTTATGGAGGACAGTCCGCCAGTAAGTCCCGTCACGGAAAGGCCGCCGGGCGACACGCCAACAGCCGGACCGCCAATGATTCCGGCGCCTGCGCCGCCGGTGACGCCACTGAAGACGCCGGTGAGCCCGTTGGTGATTCCGGTCACGGCGCCGGTTCCGGGGAGGTTCCCCGTCAGGTTTGAAGTCGCGCAGGTCAGGCACGAGACAATGCCCGTGTTGGTCACGCCGTTCAGAACGCCATTCGCTGCGCCGGTTGCGCCATTAATGACG
>JBEVJO010000231.1:0-3265 GCA_040510175.1 Caulobacterales bacterium | reverse complement strand
ACTTCGAAGTCGGCGATGACGCCATCGCGCATCGGCCGGATCGCCATCATATAGCCCGGCGTCTTGCCCAACATTTGCTTGGCTTCGGTGCCGACGGCGTGGACGACCTTGCGGCCGCCTTGATTGATGAAGGCCACCACCGATGGCTCATCAAGAACGACGCCGCGTCCCTTGGCGTAAACCAGAGTGTTAGCTGTCCCTAGATCGATCGCCAGATCTGAGGAAATAAAGCGCAAAAAGCTTCCGAACATACCGCCTCGCCCCCGTGATCGGCTGAAAAGGCCGACCCGCCGTCATTGTGGGTGATTCGGATTCCCTCAAACAGATGCAACCATCTGTTGAGCCGAACCACTCGCCGCCGGAAAGCCAGGACGGCCGTCTCGGCGGGCCCCGCCCGCAATTCGAGCGGTTATCGCCGCATTCCGACGAAACCATGGCGTGGTTAACGAACTTTGAAGGATTTGGGCAAGCGAGTCCGGACGATGGAAAAAACCGGAGAATTTTTCGTGACGTAGCAACGAGGGCACGCCAGATCGCGCTTGTGGAAAGCTTAAAGGGCGCGCAACCATCACTCTTGCGAGACCATATTCGTTCCGTGATTCGGCTCAAATTTTCTGTTACGCTCGCCGCGCAATGACACCCTTGACCGACATCATCGAGGCCTTGCGCGCGCTAAAGCCGGTTCTGCGCGAACGTTATGGCGTTTGCGCTATGACAGTTTTTGGCTCGCGCGCCCGAAATCAGGGCAGTGAGAACTCAGACCTCGACCTTCTGGTAGATTTCGAGCCCGGCGCTAGGCCAACTTTGTTTTCCTTAGCACGCATGGACGCGCTGCTCGAAGATAGCCTTGGCTTGAAAGTCGACACAGTACCGCGCGAGAGCCTCAACCCACGCTATCGCGAACTCATTCAATCTGATCTCGTTCAAGTCTGATGGCGGCGCGGCGTATCCGCCCACTCCTGGAAGACATGCTCTCTTACGCGGAGGAGGCTGTCGCCTTCGTCGGAGACCGTGACGGCGAAGCTCTGTCTCTGGATCGCATGCGCTTTCTCGCAGTCTCCCGCGCCATCGAGATCGTGGGAGAAGCGGCAACGAAGATTTCTGCAGACCAGAGAAGATCTTTACCGTCGATTGACCTGAAAAGCGCAGCCAATATGCGGAATCGACTCATTCACGGTTACGGAAGCATCAATCCAGCCATCCTTGCCGATACAGTCCGTCAAGATTTTCCGGCGCTCATTGAGGCATTGAAGGCCGTGCTCGCCAGCCAATTAACTGACGAGCACGGCCGCGCTTAAGCCGCCGCCTCACCCGCCCGCGCGCGTTTGATCTGCAAACGGTTGAGCGCCGCGACATAGGCTTTCGCCGAGGCGACCAGCGTATCCGCGTCCGCCGAGCGGCCAACCGCGATCGAGCCCTCTTCGGATAAGCGCACGCTGACTTCGGCCTGCGCGTCAGTGCCTTCAGTAACGGCGTGCACCTGGTACAATTCCAGCACCGCTTTGTGCGGGATTAGCATCGTGATGGCGTTGAACACTGCATCGACCGGACCGTTGCCGCGCGCCGTCGCCCATTTGGTCTCCCCTTTGACGTCCAGATCGATCTCGGCGGTTTGCGGGCCGTCCGTGCCGGCCACAACGCGCAGGCGCTTCACCTTCACCGCATCATCAGCATGCGCCGCCGCATCATCGACCAGAGCGACGATGTCATCGTCGTAAACGTTCTTCTTGCGGTCAGCCAAAGACTTGAATTGTTCGAACGCGTTTTCAAACGCGGAATCGGTCAGCTCGTAGCCTAGATCGCGCAGCTTTTCGCGAAAGGCGTTGCGGCCAGAATGTTTGCCCATCACCAACGAGGTGTGGGTTTGGCCGACATCTTCCGGCGTCATGATCTCATAGGTTTCCCGGTTTTTGATCATGCCGTCCTGGTGGATGCCGCTTTCATGCGCGAAGGCGTTCTTGCCCACGATGGCCTTATTGTATTGCACCGGGAAGCCGGTGATCTGCGACACCATCTTGGAGGCGCGGACCAGTTTCGTGGAATCGATATTCGTCATGTACGGCATGCCGTCCTTGCGCACGCGCAAGGCCATGACGATTTCTTCCAGCGCAGCGTTGCCGGCGCGCTCGCCCAGACCGTTGATCGAGCATTCAATCTGGCGCGCGCCATTCATCACGGCGGCCAAGGAATTGGCGACGGCCAAGCCCAGATCGTTATGGCAATGCGAGGACAAAATCACTGTGTCCGCGCCCGGCACGTTCGCCAAAATGTCTGCGAACATCGCGCCATATTCCTGCGGGAACGAATAGCCGACCGTGTCCGGCAGATTGATCGTCGTCGCGCCGGCGCGGATGGCGACTTCGACCGCGCGGCGCAGAAAGTCGCGCTCAGAGCGGGTGGAATCTTCGGCGGACCATTCGACGTCGTCGGTGTATTGGCGCGCGCGCGTCACCGAAGCGTGGATCGCCTCCAGCACCGCGTTCTCACCCATCTTCAATTTGTGCTCCATGTGAATGGGGCTGGTGGCGATGAAGGTGTGGATGCGGCGGCGCGCCGCCGGCGCCAAGGCTTCGCCGGTGCGGTCGATGTCTTTCAGCTGCGCCCGCGCCAAACCGCAGACGATGCTGTTCTTGGCGATTCTGGCGATGCCCTGCACGGCTTCAAAATCGCCGATCGAGGCATTGGGAAAGCCTGCCTCGATCACATCGACGCGCATGTCGTCGAGCAATTTGGCCAGTTCGATTTTTTCATCGAACGACATCGAGGCGCCGGGCGATTGTTCGCCGTCGCGCATGGTGGTGTCGAAGATACGGATGTACGGCAAAACGCTTTGAGACGATACAGACATGGAATTGGGCTTTCTGAGACGCGGTGGTCGATATAGCGGGAGATTGTTTGGATTTCATTGGCGCCTTAAGCGGCGCAACCGGCGCAACGCCGGGCAGCCCGCCTAAGGCAGGATAAGTCGTAGGTTCAGAAGAAGGCCCATACGCATTGTGAGTCCATTCGGCTCGAGTGCAGCCCTTCTATCGGCCGCATGAACAAATTGCAAGAATTTTCCCAAAGAACCAAGATTTCTAGGGTCTCAGGGAATGATCTTGCTCAGACGGGCCACTTTGATGAGATTTTATGCGCGGCCGCACCACAAACCCGATCAAAAGCCACGCGAAAGCCGCCACCGCGAAGAACGCCAGCGCCGTGAGGTTTTCCCGTCGCGCCACCGCATCGAAACCATGACCCGCGAAGGCGACCAGCATAATCTTCG
>JBEVJO010000230.1:0-3874 GCA_040510175.1 Caulobacterales bacterium | reverse complement strand
CAGACGCGCGGGGCTTTAAAAATCACCAGCACGTTATCCGGTTAAGGCGTTGCTGCGGCCGGTGCGCCAGGAGCCGCTTGCTCCGCGTCTTCGGTCACAAGGCCGACCTTGTAAAAGCCCGCGCCTTGAACTTCATCCATGACCTGCAGCACATCTTTATACGGCAATCCGAAATCCGCGCGGACATAGACCCGTTCGTCGAACGGATTCGTCGCCGCCGGATTGGCGGTAAGAATGGCCAAATAGAGCTGCTCTTGTATCTGGTCGTGCGTAATGCCCAACTTGTCGATCGACAGATTGCCGTTCGCGTCGATGAACAAGAAAACCGGCTTGTTGTTATTTTGCACTTGGTTCTCAGGCGGTTTTGGCGGCGGAAGGTCGATATTGACATCGACCGTCGGCGCCGGCGCGGCCACCATGAAAATGATCAGCAGAACGAGCAGAATGTCGATGAACGGAATAACGTTCGGCTCGGTGCTGGGCGAGTGCTGGCCACGTTTCTTGCCGCCGCCGCCTCCCATCAATTTGGCGCCCATGAAAGGCTCCCTTTTCCCTTAACGGCCGCCCGCCGAAGCGAGCGGCCTTTTGTCTGAAAACCCAGACTGAACCAGATTAGCCCAGACGGAACACCACGTTTTGCGTTTGCGTGCCCGAGGTCGTCGGGTTGCAATTGCCGTCCTTGGCCGGATTCCACTTCATCTTGCGGAATTCCATCTCGACGGCTTTTTCAAAGTAACCCGGCGGATCCGCAGAGATAACATTGACCGACGCGACGTTGCCGTCAGGCCCAACCGTATACTGCACCGTCACCTTGCCTTCGATGCCGCGGCGAACCGCGAGATCTGGGTAAGCACGATCCGTATTGAAGCTCTTTTTAATGCTGGGCCCGGAGGCTTGGCATGGCGGAGGCGGCAATACAGGCGGCGCGACGGGCACGAAAACAGGCGCGACGTCGACCGGCGGCGGCGCTTCTACCGGCCGCGCAATTGGCGGAGGCGGAGGCGGAAGGTCCTTCGGCTTTGGCGGAGGCGGTGGAGGCGGCTTCTCGATCTTTACGCCAACCACGGTTTCGATCTTTTCCCACATTTCCGTGGGATTTTTGATCTTCCGGGTCGCCACCATATAGAGGAGACCGCCCCAGATCGCCGCTGCAATAAGGAAATTTACGAGTCGTTGACTACCTTTGTTCATGGGGCGTTACCGCCTATCCTCGGCCACGAGGCCGACCTTGAAAAAGTTTCCGTCTTGGACCCGGTTCATCACGCGCATAACTTCGCGGTAAGGAACTTCACCATCCGCGCGCACATAAACGCGTTGGGTGTAGATCTCCTGATCCGTCTTCATCAACGGATTGGCCTTTTTCACCGCCTCGGGAAGCTTGTACGGGATTTCCCACATCGCGACGCGGTCATTCCCAAGATAAACATCTCCATCGTCCTTGAGGGAGATGAATACAGGCTTCGGAGGCCGCTTTGACGGATTAATATCCGACGGCGGCAAGGTCACCTTGATGTCGACCGTCGCCAGAGGGGCGGCCACCATGAAGATGATGAGAAGAACAAGCATCACGTCGATGAACGGGATGATGTTCGGGTCCGTATTAGCGGCGGGACGACCTCGTTTCCCGCCACCGGATCCCATTAATTTGGCGCCCATTGGTCATTAGGCCCCACGCCGGTCCATGTCTCGCGAAACCAGAGCCAGGAACTCTTCCGAGAAGTCGTCCATGGCGCCGCCGATCTTGCCGATCTGAGTCGCGGAGTAGTTATAGATAAGAACCGCAGGAATAGCGGCGGCGAGACCGAAGGCGGTCGCCAACAGCGCTTCCGCGATACCAGGAGCAACGACGGCCAGTGAGGTCGTATTGGTGTTCGCGATACCGATGAACGAGTTCATGATGCCCCAACCCGTGCCGAACAACCCGATGAACGGAGCGTTCGCGCCGATGGTGCCCATGAAGGTCATCATGGTGCCCATTTCGGCGATGCCATGGTTTTGCTTGATCGTCATCGCAGCGCGGACGCGGTCCAGCGTGTGATCGCGTGCGTCACGCAAAGTGTAGAGACCCATGTCGCGCGTGCGAGCCAGTTCGGCCATGCCAGCGTCGAACATTTCCTTCATCGGGCTCTTCGGCAATTTCTTGACGAGCTCAGCAGCTTCTTCTGGCGATTGCGCCCGGCGGAACTGCGCAGTGAAATCCTTCGACTGCTTTTGAGCCTTGTTGAACATCAAGACCTTTTCGAACAGCAGCGACAAACAGATCACGGCCGACAGGATCAACACGATCATGACGAACTTCACGATCGGGTCGGCGCTCATGAACATGGTGAGCGCGTTTAGTTCCTGAGCGCCCGAAGCCTTTTCAGCAGCGCCTGCCGCCTTCTCCAGGTTTTGGGCCAGATCAGCGGTGCTGGGCGCAGCCGCCACCGCAGCTCCCGTAGCGTCGGTCGCCGCTCCAGGGGTCGCGCCTTCTGTAGCCGGCGCCGTAGTAGCAGCTTGCAAGAACCTTAAAAACATGACTGGCCGTTTCCTCCGATACCGCGCCCCCGGTTCTTTTTGACCGGAACGCAAACAACTGACTGCACTTCAATATCAAAGCTGGCGAGAATTCCCGCAAGCATCTCATCTCCCATAGAATAAAGCGACCGGCCCGAACAAGTGGCGTAAGCATGTTTTTTCAGAGGCTGCGCTTGATTTTCCAAAACGTAATGCGTTGTCCCGCCGACGCGCGACAATTTTTTGACAGAAGTTGGGGCGCCGACTTTTCATCAATCCGCGAGAATCGCGTTGCCATCAGCGTAATTCAATGCCTTGGCGCCAAGATTAGCGTCACGTCTTGCACCGCAATACTGCAACGAAAGCGTTCTGCCCGCAGATCTTTGCCGCAGCGCAGCAAATAGCACCCGACTTCAGCAAGCCTGCCTTCCAGATAGCCAGCAGTGAACCACGACTTGCGCCAAAACCATTTCGCCGCAACAAAGCACCGTGCCACGCACTGCCGCTTCCTCTTACCGGTCTGCCTCCGCCAGCAATTCGTGGCTGACGACAGCGTTGGCCGCCTGCGTGCTCCTGACGCTGTTCCGCCTCATGGCGCTGATCGCGTCGCCGCTCGAGCTCGGTCCAGACGAAGCGCAGTATTGGCGTTGGTCAACCAGCCTCGACTGGGGATATTTTTCCAAACCGCCGCTGATCGCCTGGGCCATCGCCGCCACCACTCAAGTTTTCGGCGATTTTGAATGGGCCGTCCGCCTCTCCGCGCCTATCGTCCACGCCGTCTGCGCCCTCTTTGTGGCCCGCACCGCAAAAGACCTCGCCGGAAAGTACGCCGGCGCGCCTGCGGCGCTCCTCTACCTGACCGCTCCCGGCGTGGCGCTTTCATCCTTCATCATGTCAACGGACGCTCTGCTGCTTGCCGCTGCAGCCATCGCCTTGGCTGCAACAATTCGGCTGCGGCGCCGGCCATCTCTGATTTCGTTTATCACGCTTGGCTTAGCGATCGGCGTTGGACTGCTCGCCAAATACGCGATGATTTACACCATAATGGGGATCGCGATCGCGATGCTGTTCGACAAGTCGTTGCGGCAAAACTTACTTCAGCCGCGTCTTGCCCTCAGCGTGCTGATCGCCGCAGCGTTGATCGGCCCAAATTTGTATTGGAACGCCACGCATTCATTCGCGACTTTCCACCATACCGCCGCAAACGCGAATTGGGGCGCCGCGAAATTTGATGTCCATGAAGTCGGCGAATTTCTGGCCGCGCAGTTCGGCGTCTTCGGTCCGCTCGCCTTCGCGCTTCTGCCCGTAGCGCTACTAACAAGCGGGCCGAAACATAAGGCGGATCAAGCGGGCGACGACACATCCGCCATATCCACTT
>JBEVJO010000229.1:0-6934 GCA_040510175.1 Caulobacterales bacterium | reverse complement strand
GCTCCCCGCGTCCGTGCAGCGCCGTCGAGGCCCTATTCGACAATGACTAAGCCACTTCCGCCGCAGGAGGCTTCGCAGCCGCAGCAAGACGCGGCGCCGTTCGCATACGCAACAAATCTTGCCAGCCAGCTGGGCGACATTAGCGCCAAGAGCAAATCGCTCTTGGCCGCGACGCTGGAAAATTTGGGCCGCGCCACCGAGCCGCTGCCCTACGACCCCATGGACATCGCACAGGCTTTCACCGCATTCGGCATGGCCTGGATGAAAGCGCCGATGCAATTGATGCAGGCGCAGGCGCAATGGCCGGTGGAATACGCCAAGATCTGGCGCAATGTCTGGCAGCGCAGCGCCGATCACGACATCGAACCACACCTCAAGACCGCGAACAGCGACCGCCGCTTCCGCTCCGATTCCTGGAACAATTACCCCGCCTTCGATCTGATCAAGCAGACCTATCTTCTGATCGGCCAGCAATTGCAGAGCCTGGTCGAGGATGCGCCCAATCTGGATTCCGAGACGCGCGCCAAGGTCGATTTCTTCCTGCGCCAATATCTCAGCCTGGCTTCGCCGACGAATTTCGCGGCGACCAATCCGGACGTGCTACGCAAAACGTTTGAAACCGGCGGGCTCAACCTTTTGTCCGGCCTTGGCCATATGCTGGACGACATGGCGCGCGGCGATGGTCTGATCAAGCATCGCGCCCCACCCGTGTTTGAACTGGGCGTCAATGTTGCGGCCACGCCCGGATCGGTGATCTATCAGAACGATCTGATGCAGCTGATCCAATATAATCCGTCGACGGAGACGGTGCATGAGCGGCCGCTCCTGTTCGTGCCGCCGATCGTCAACAAATATTACCATTTCGATCTGCAGCCCAAGAGCAGCTTTTTGAAATGGCTGGTCGATCAGGGCCACACCGTGTTCGTGATTTCCTGGGTCAATCCCGGCCCCGAGCTCGCGCACAAGGGCCTTGAGGATTATATCAAGGAAGGTCCGCTCGCGGCCTTAGAGGCGGTTGAACTGGCGACCGGCGCGCAGAAGATCGACATCGCCTCGTTCTGCATCGGCGGCACGCTGACGGCAGCGACGCTGGCTTATCTCGAAGGTTCCGGCAAGCGTAACCCGGTGGCGAGCGCCACGCTGATCGCCACCCTTCTGGACTTTTCCAGCCTGGGCGAGTTTTCGGTTTTCCTGAACGAACGTCATCGGGCCGCGCTGAAAAAGCACCTCGATCAAAAAGGCTATCTCGGCAGCGAAGATCTCACGCGCCTTTTCGCCACGGTGCGCGCCAATGATCAAATCTGGTCGCCTTTGGTGACGCATTATCTGATGGGCGAAGAAGCCCCGCCATCTGATCTTTTGTTCTGGTTCGCTGACGGCGCGCACATCTCGCGCGACATGCTCGACCAGTACACAACGCAAATCGTGCAAGGCAATCGCCTGCGCGAACCCGGCGGTCTGGTGATTGACGGCGTTGCCTTGGATCTCAAAAAGATCAAGACTCCGATCCATATCGTCTCGATGAAGGACGATCATGTCGCCGAATGGCAGAATACCTTTAACGGCCTGTCTTTGTTCGGCGGCGAGACGCAATTCCTACTGGGCGGCTCGGGTCACAATGCGGGCACGCTCAGCGCACCGGCGGCGGGCAAGCACGGCTATTGGGTCAATGCGAAGAAGACGCCTAAGACAGCAGAAGCTTGGTTCGAGGGCGCCGAAAAACAGCCGGGCTCCTGGTGGCCGCATTGGCTGAAGTGGGTTGAATCGGTTGGGACCGATAAAATGGTTCCAGCGCGCAAGGTTGGCGCCGGCAAACTCAAGCCGATCGAACCGGCGCCAGGCTCTTATGTGCGCGTCAAAGCCTGACGGCGCGTAAACCGAAAATCGATATACCCGCAACGCGATTGTCCATATGGGATATTGGATCCCGGGACCGCCGTGCGGCAAAAGCCGTTTACCATTGACGAGCTCGCCGCCAAGGTCCGCGCTATTCTTGATTCTTAACGCCGGCGCCGCGACAACAAAAAAAACGGCGATACCGGTTGATCCGGAATCGCCGTTTTGATGCAGTCTTTGGAAACTTAACGGGCGCAGCGCCGCCCGGCCGTCTTTAGTTCGGCGTGAAACCAGCATTGACCTTGTCATAGGTCGTAACGGAACTTTTGCCGATAGCGCCAACCGAGCCGATAATGACAACGGAAATCAGCGCGGCGATCAGGCCATATTCGATCGCGGTGGCGCCGGAGTCGCTCTTAAGCAATTTACGAAGCAATTTCATCTCACCCTCTTTGGTCAGTTTACGGACAACCGCCCAGGCCGCGATTGTTTAACGAGAGGACGATTTGCAGCTTCCATGCCGAAACATGCCGTTCAGGAGAATCGACTGACCCAAAAGCGGTCGGCTGCGTTAAGAATTGGCGGGAGTTGGATAGATTCGGACAGGCCTTGTTCAAACTTCTTAACGATGAATCAGCGGCTCGCGCTGCGTATTAACGGACCAGAAACGCCGTCTGCCGCAATTGATCTATGCCCTCACCCAGTCCATGCTCCCGAAAAAGAGAGGAACGAATGACGGGACGTTTGCAAAACAAGGCAGCCGTGGTGACGGGCGCCGCGTCCGGCATGGGCGCCGCAATGGCGCACCGCTTTCGCGCCGAAGGCGCCGAAGTCATCCTGACCGATGTGCAAAAGGAAAAAGGCGAAGCAGTGGCACGGGCCTGCGGCGGCATTTTCATCGCACACGACGTCTCTACGCCCGAGGGCTGGGACGCGGTCGGCAAGCTCGTGGATTCCAAATTCGGCCGGCTGGACATCCTGGTCAACAATGCCGGCATTATGTCGGGCCAATCGATCGAGACCACCGACATGGCGACCTGGCGGCGCGTGCTCGGCGTCAATCTCGATGGCCCAATGCTCGGCGCGCAGATGGCGATTCCGCGCATGCGCAAGGATCGCGGCGGCAAGGGCGGCGCCATTATCAATATCGCCTCCACCACCTCCTATGCGGCTTTGGCCGGCGATCTGGCCTATACGTCGAGCAAGAGCGCGGTGCGCCTGCTGACCAAGTCGATCGCTGTCTGGTGCGCGCGCAACGGCACGGAGATCCGCTGCAATTCGATCCATCCCGGCGCTACACGCACTGCAATCACTGACCCGTTCCTGGACGCCGCGCCCGACCGCGAGGCGGCGCTTGGCGAACTCGCCGCGATGTCGCCCTTCAACCGGATCGGACAGCCCGAAGACATTGCGGCGGTAGCGACCTTCCTGGCCAGCGATGAAGCAAGCTTTGTCACGGGATCGGAATATTTGTGCGACGGCGGCTGCCTCGCCGCGCATCCTGGCGGGATGTGAGATCAGTCCATAAAGCCGCGTTCGTTGAGGGCGTCGAACTTGCGGACCTCAATGGAAATCTTATCGCCGAAGCCGCCCAATACGGCGCCGACGGAGGGCAGCGCCAGATGCGCCGCGAGCGCCGCCTGGTCGCGCCAGCGCTCATAGACGAGGATGGTCCCGGCCGCGGGATCATCCAGCGCGAAATGGTAATTGTAGCAGCCATCCTCCTTCAACGTAGCGGGCGCCAGCGATCGCAGCGCCGCCGCCAAGTCCTCAACGAATTCGGGCGCAATGCGCAGATGGCCGGCAATGACGATCATGGCGCCTACCAAGCGGCGGAATCGGCCGGCACAGCCGGACCGGTCAGCCAATCGCCAGTAATGCCGATGCGGATCGTCGAGCCCTTCGCGACTTCGGTTCCCGCGTCCGGCGTCACGAACATGATCCTGTTGGGCGCCCAGACCGAACCCATGATCTCGTCTTCGTCGGCGGACAATTTCAGCCCTACGATTGCGCACATTTCCCTGGCGCGTTCGCGGGTTTGGCCGCGCACTTCTGGCACATAGGCTTTGGCCGGATCGTCGTGCAGGCGCAGCACGCGCGCCTTTTCTTTTTCGGCCTCCTCGGCGGCGAGTTTCTCGTCGAAGGCCGGGCCGTGATAATCGACCTCCCAATCGAACGAGATCATGTTTTCCAGAATGTCGGGCAAAAAAGGCGTCATGCGCAAATGCGCCCAGTGCGACATGTAGCGGTCCATCGCTTCATAGGTGTCGATGTCGCAGCAATTGGCGAAATCGAAATCGCCGGAATGGTAGCGCGTCTTGACGCAAAGACCGTGGCTGTAGTCGCGCACTTCGCGATTGAGGTGGGAGAGCTTTTTCACCTCCTCCAGAAACACCTCGATCTTTTTCGGATCGGCATCCTTTTTGAATTTTATCATCACGACATGGCGGATCATCGCGTGCTCCCTTGCGTCCTTACGCGCGCGCGTTCCATCGCTGGAGGGCGCGGCGGCGGCCTTTGGCATCGACGCAAGGTATCAGCCTGTTTTTTGTGGCGGGACTGTCCGTTTAAACAGGGGCGCCGCATTGATGTGTGCGACGCCACGCCGGGACATACGGGCGGAAGCGGCGCGCCCGGTCTTATCAATGCGCGAGTTGTGAGCCACTTTTCGGAATATCGCCTCGGATGAAGAGCGCGATCGGCGTCACGGCAAACAATAAAAGTGCGAGCAACCAAAATGTGTCTGAAAAGGCAAGGACCAGCGCCTCCTTTTCAATCGCGAGCTGCAGCATGCGAAGCGCCTGTAAATGGGCGTGAACAGGATCCACGCCCTGCTCCACCAAAACATTTTGCATTTGCTGCAGCCGATCTTGGCCGATCAGGGAATTGCCCGTAACAGCGCTCTCGATATGGCCCTGATGAAACGCCTGGCGCCGGTCGAGCGACACGCCGCAAAGCGCCAGACCGACAGAGCCCCCAAGATTTCTTCCGACACTGAAAAGGGCTGAACCGTCCGGCACGTCTTCGGCCGCCAAGGCCGTCGTAGCGGCTTGCGTCAGCGGCAGCGCCGGCACCATCGTGGAGGCGCCGATGATCAGAAGGAATAAAATAAACGGCGCGCCGCCAGTTTCCGCCGTCAAATGGGTATTCAGCAGCTCCGCCGCGCCGGTCACCAGAAAGCCGCCGATAATCAAAATGCGTATATCCAGGCGGGTCATCGCAAAGGCTAGGAATGGCATGATCAAAGTCGCCGTCACGCCATAATACATGTTAATTGAGCCGGTCTGCATCGCGTCATAGCCCGCGACGTAGCTCAAAAACACAGTCGGCAGATAAAACGACGCGAAAAACCCAAACCCCATCGCCATACCGCAGACGACCACAGCGGCCATGCTAGGCTTTTTTAGCAGCCGTATTTTTAAAACCGGATTTTTGCTCCAGATTTGCGAAGCGGCGACGAAGACCGCGCCCATGCAGGAAAATATCGCAAGAACGCAGATCTCCAGCGACTCGAACCAATTCTTTCTCTGACCCTCCTCCAAGATGACGATTAGACAGCCCAAGCTCAGCGCCAATCCGATGATGCCGACCCAGTCGGCCCGAATGAACTCGCTGGCCTTAATGGGCGACTTATCGATTCCATAGAGCGCGGCGGCGATGAGCATCAGCCCGATCGGCAAGTTGATGAAGAAAATCCAGGACCAGCCGAGACTATCCGTCAGCCAGCCGCCCAAAGGCGCGCCGATGGCGGGCGCCAGAACGCTTGTCGTGGCAAAAATTCCAATGCCGAGGGTCTGTCGCTCGGGCGGCAAGCTCGTGGCGATGATGGTAAGTCCCAGTGGAATCAACGCGCCGCCGGCGAAACCCTGACCGACTCGCCCGAGGATCATCTGCGGCAAACTAGAGGACAATCCGCACACGGCTGAAAAGCCGGTAAACGCGACGATCGATCCGATCAAAAACAAGCGCACGCCCAACATGCGGCTTAACCACGCGGTAAGCGGAATCATCACCGTCTCCGCCGCAAGATAGCTGGTGCCGATCCAGGTGCCTTCGGTGCCGCTCGCGCCGATTTCGCCTTGGATTTGCGGCAACGAGGAATTGGTGACCGTTGTATCCAGAAACGATATGAAAACCGACAGCGCCGCAGTCGCCACAACGATCCAGGTGCGGGCCGACGACTGCATTAGTCTCGGCCGCCGGAATTGGTCTCGACTTCCACTTCCGCGGACAATCCTGGCCGCAAGCGCGCTGCCTGCGCTGGCGTCAGCAGCAGGCGGATCCGCACCGGCACGCGCTGCACGATCTTGGTGAAATTGCCGGTGGCGTTTTCCGGCGGCAGCAGGGCAAATTGCGACCCCGTACCCGGCGCCAGACTATCGACCACGCCCTTGATCTTCGGGCCGTCCAGCGCATCGACCCGGATCCGCGCATGCTGGCCCGGCCGCATGCGGCGCATCTGCGTTTCCTTGAAATTGGCGACCAGATAAAGACTCTGCAGGGGCACGACGGTCAGCAAGCGCGTGCCTGGCTGTACATATTGACCGGTGCGCACCGAGCGGTCGCCGACCACGCCGGCGATGGGGCTGGTGATGTTCACACCGTCAAAATCCGCCTGCGCGCTTTGTACGGCGGCTTCGGCCGCTGCGAGCCCGGCGCGCGCCTGCGCGATCTCGGCTTCGCTGGCGCTGAGACGCACGCGGCTGGCGCGGGCGTTCGCCACGGCGGCGCGTACAGTCCCATGGGCGGCGTCGCGTTCGGCCGCGGCGCGATCGCGGCGTTGGGCGGTGACGATTCCGGACTCCACCAATTGATCGAAGCGCTGGGCGTCCTTGCGCGCCACGATCGCATTGGCGTTGGCCACGGACACTTGCGCGGCAAAAGCTTCGATATCCGCTTTGGACTGTTCGCGCCCTGCTAAGGCATGCGCCAGATCGGCCTTGCGCTGAGCGAGGTCCGCCAGGGCGGAATCCAGCGCCGCGCGATATGGTCTGGGATCGATCGAGACGAGCGCCTGGCCCGCCGCCACGGACTGATTGTCGCCCACCGCGACGCCCATCACATAGCCAGCGATCTTGGGCGAGATGACCACCGAGTC
>JBEVJO010000228.1:0-11531 GCA_040510175.1 Caulobacterales bacterium | reverse complement strand
AGCACTTCTCCGGGTTTCTGGCACGATACACATGCCGGCCAGATGGTGCTCATCATGGCCACTCCGCTCATCGCCAAGGATGAGCTGGGACTGCAATCCAAGTTCGGCCTGAAATTTTCCCAGCCTGAAGTAGGCCACGCCACGGTGTTCGACGACGGCACCTTTATCGGCACCTATTTCAGCGTCGAAGAGACGTGCAAATCGATCGCCCGTTATTCCACGCGCGACGCCGACGCCTATCGCAGTTTCGTCGCCCAAGCTCAGGCGATGAGCGAAATGCTGGTGGCGGGACTTTACAAGCCGCCGCTGCCTTTCGGCGGCTTCATGGCGATGATGGATCAAAGCCTGCCTGGGCAGCAATTGATCGGTTCTCTATTGAAGAGCGCCTACACGGTGGTGTGCGAACTCTATGAGAATGAAAAAGTCCGCATCCACTTCCTCAAGTGGGTGTCGGAGTTGATGATTGGTCCAGAAGAAAACGGCACCGGCGTGGTGCCGCTCTTCCTGGCCGCGATGCAGCACAAATATCATCCGGGCGCCGTCGTTGGCGGCACGCAAAAACTTTCCGACGCCTTGGCCGATTGCATCAAACATCACGGCGGCGAAGTGCGCACCGATTCCGAAGTTGTGAAGGTGCTCACCAGCGGCGGCAAAGCCACCGGGGTCACCTTGAAGAGCGGTGAGACGATCAACGCGAAACGCGCCGTGATCGCCAACGTCCACCCTTGGCTGCTCGGCGACATGATCCAGGGCATAGACGAAGGCGTCGCCACGCGGGCCCGTCAGGTGCGGCTGTCGGCCTTCGGCGCCAGCAACGTCCATCTCGCCTTGAAGGAAGCGCCAAAATACAAGGCCGGCGCGGAAGTGGACAACGCCGCGGTGGTTGAGCCCGCGCCGTCCACCATGGAGCGCTTCCGCCGCCACTTCGATCAGATGCGCTACGGTCAGCTGCCGGATTCGATCAACGCCTCGGTCCAGCACAACGCAAATTACGATCGTACGCGCGTACCCAACGGCAAGGGCTCGTCGCTCTATCTGTATCACTTTGTGCCGTTCAAATTGGCCGGTCACGAATTGTCTTATTGGGACGAAGTTAAGGAACAAGTGAAAGAGGACATTATCGAGCGTTATCGCGGCATCACTACCAACATGACTTCGGACAACATCATCGCCAGCGCGATCGAAACACCCTACGACATGCATAAATGGAGCCCGTCCTTCCAGAACGGCGACTTGATGGGCTGCGGCACTTACATCGATCAGTTCATGGGGCGCCGTCCGAATCCTGAACTCGCGCAATACACCGTGCCCGGCATTCAGGGTCTGTATCTGTCCGGTCCGACACTGCACCCAGGCGGCACCGTTACCGGCGGCGGACGCGCCACGGCGATCAAGCTGCTCGGTGATCTGGGGGTCAATTACGACAAGGTGATCGCCGTCTAGGCGATCACCTCATCGCGGCATCATGCGAATGGCGGCGTCGAGGCGAATGGTCTCGCCGTTCAGCATCGGGTTGCCGATGATCGACTTGACCAGCAGCGCATATTCCGAGGGATCGCCCAGGCGCGACGGAAACGGCGATTGCTTGCCGAGCGAATCTTGCGCGGCTTGCGGCAGCCCCTTAAGCATCGGCGTGAGGAATAGCCCTGGAGCGATGGTCATCACGCGAATGGCGTGCTGCGCGAGATCCCGCGCCACCGGCAGGGTCAGCGCCGCAATGCCGCCTTTGCTCGCTGAGTAAGCAGCCTGTCCCACTTGGCCTTCAAAAGCCGCCACAGAAGCGGTGTTGATGATAACCCCGCGCTCCTCACCGACGGGGTCGGCTGTCGCCATGCGCGCCGCGACCTTGGATACAGCGTTGAAGGTGCCGATCAGATTTACCTCGATAACGCGCCGAAAAACATCCATCGGATGTGGTAGAAATTCCTTGCCCACTGTCTTCACCGGCGGGGCGATTCCCGCACAATTCACCAGCACCCGCGCCACGCCATGCGCTTTTTCGGCGCCGTCGATTCCTGCTTGCAGACTGGAATCGTCGGTGACGTTTACGTTCTGAAAAACCCCGCCGATGTCCTTAGCGAGCGCTTCGCCAGCCTGAGCATTCATATCGAAAATCGCGACCTTAACGCCGTCCGCGGCTAAAGCCCGCGCTGTTGCTTCACCAAGCCCCGATGCGCCGCCCGTCACGATCGCGGCAATTGAACTGTCCAGTTTCATGTCTTCCCCTTAGATCAATTCCACGGCCATCGCGGTCGCTTCGCCGCCGCCGATGCACAAAGACGCCACGCCACGCTTTAGTTTGCGCCGCTCCAGCGCGCCCAGCAATGTCGCGAGAACACGCGCGCCTGAGGCGCCGATCGGATGACCAAGCGCGCAAGCGCCTCCATTCACATTCATTTTCTCGTGTGGAATTTTCAAATCACGCATCGCAATCATGGACACGACCGCGAATGCTTCGTTGACCTCGAACAGATCGACGTCGTCCACGCTCCACCCTGCTTTCGCCAGCGCCTTTTGCATGGCCGGCACAGGCGCTGTGGTGAACAGGCTTGGATCGTGCGCATGCGCCGCGTGCGCCGCCACCCGGGCCACAACATTGAGGCCAAACTTCTCGGCGACGCTAGCGCGCGTCATGACCATCGCCGCAGCGCCATCCGAGATCGAGGAAGCGTTCGCCGCCGTGATCGTACCGTCCTTGGCGAAGGCCGGTTTCAAGTTAGGAATTTTGTCGAACTGCGCCTTGCCCGGCTGTTCGTCCACGTTGATCGTTTGCGCGCCGCCACGCGCTGGCGCGGACACCGACACAATCTCTTTCTCAAAATCGCCATTGGCGATCGCGCGTTGCGCCCGCGTCAGGGATTCAATCGCATAGGCGTCCTGCGCCTCGCGCGTCAGCTGATACACGCGCGCGGAATCCTCGGCGAAGGCGCCCATCAATTTGCCCGGCGTATATGCGTCCTCTAGGCCGTCAAGATACATCGAATCCTTCACCACATCGTGTCCAATGCGCGCGCCGCCGCGATGCTTGGCCAAGAGATATGGCGCGTTGCTCATGCTCTCCATGCCGCCAGCGACGATGATGTCGGCCGAACCGGCCGCCAGCGCGTCGTGCGCCATGATCGCCGCCTGCATGCCCGAACCGCACATCTTGTTGATCGTTGTGGCCTCAGTCGACAACGCCAGCCCCGCGCCAACGCCCGCTTGCCGCGCCGGCGCTTGGCCCAAGCCCGCCGGCAACACGCAGCCCATGAAGATTTGCTCAATCGCATCCGGTGAAACGCCTGCGCGCTCGATCGCGGCTTTGACCGCCGCCGCGCCAAGTTCGGTTGCCTTCACGCTGGATAGTACGCCCTGAAAACCGCCCATCGGCGTACGGGCGTAGGAAGCGATGACGACGGGATCCGCGACTTTCGACGTCATAAGACGACCTCCAGAAACGCAGTCGAGCGCGCGCCCAGGCGCAACCGCAACCACAGCATAACCGCAAAAGAACTGTTACTCGCGAGTAACATCATATAGACTTAGGCCCGGTCAATTCTTTTTTGTGCGAGTTTGCATGCCCGCCCCCGCAAAGCGTTCGACAGTCGTTTCGGTCAGCCAGCGCGACCTCGACCGTCGAGCCAAGCGCGAGGCCGTACTGCGCGAAGCGGTAAGGCTTTTTAACGAGCGGGGCTTTGCGGCAACCTCGCTGGACGATGTCGCTGCGCGGCTAAACGTCACCAAACCGATTATCTATCGGCACTTTGCCAACAAGGATCAGATCCTGTTTGAGTGCGTCCGTATGGGGCTTGAGCAAATTCTGGAGGCGGCGGATGGCGCAGCCAAGGAATCGGGCGACGCCGCCACGCGGCTATCAGCGCTGTTGCGCCGTTACGCGCTGATCATGACGCAAGACTTTGGCATGTGTATTGTCCGAACCGGCGATCACGAATTGTCGGACGCCTCACGCAAAGAATTTCGCGCCCTCAAGCGTAAAATTGATCTGGTCATTCGCAACATGATCAAAGCGGGCATGAAAGACGGCTCGATCCCAAATGGAGATGCGCGGTTGCTAAGCTTCGCCATTGCAGGCGCAATCAACAGCATCTCTCGCTGGTTTGATGCGAAGGGGTCGCAAAGCGCGGATAAGATCGCCGAAATCTACGCGGATTACTGCATGCGCGCGCTGCACCCCTCCCCCAAGAAGCCGCTGCAACGCTAGCGCGTCAAGCGCTGGCCGACATCGCCATCCATTCGTTCAATGCAGGCCGAACAGTCCCGCACCAAACCTCATAGCCTGCGGAACTCAGGTGAATGCCGTCAGCCAGAAAAAGATCTTCTAATTTTTCGGCGCCAAGCATTGGCGTTTCAATATCCAAATACCGCAGATCGCCGCGCTGCCGCGCCAATGCCTGCACGGCCCAATTTACCTCATCCCGCAGAGGTTTCATGTGCAAGCGCGCGGGCGCCGGTTTGATCGAAATGAAAAACACGGCGACATCGCCCATGTCTCGCGCCTTCAATTTGAGGAAGCGTTTGAAATCAGTAATCACCCGCGACGGCGGACGGCCCATCTCCAAATCATTGTCGCCCGCGTAAAATACAATGGCGCGTGGCCGATAAGGGGCGGCAACGCGATGAAAATTATCGTTGATGTCGGCGATCGTCGCGCCGCCAAAGCCGCGGTTGAGCACCGGCGTGGGCGCCATGTCCCCGCTCAAGTTTTGCCAAAGTCGAATGCTGGACGAGCCCAAAAACAAGATGATCCCGGGCTGCGGCGGGGCGTGCGCGTCCAGTGTTTTGAACGCCTCCAGTTCCACCTCAAATGGTCCGGGCTCTTGTCGGCCAAATAGCTTGGCGAGGATATTTTTCACAGCGCCGCGTCGATGGTCACGACGACTTTCCCCCGCGCCTTTCGGTCCGCCAGTAATTTGATCGCCCGCGCACCTTCCGCGAGCGGTAACCGCTGGTCAATCTTGGGCCGAATCTTCCCGTCGCCATAAAGCCCAAGCAGGCGCGTGACGTTGTTTTGAAAGCCCTTCGGATCGCGTTCGCTCTCGCCACCCAGAAACACCCCGATAATCTGGCAAGCCTTCAGCAAAGGCAGATTCATGGGAATGCTCGCGATGCCTGCGGGAAAGCCGACAACCAAAAAGCGCCCATGCCAGGCAATCGCTCGCAAAGCTGGCTCGCTATAGGCGCCGCCAACCACATCGACGACGACATGTGCGCCATCGGCGCCGCAGGCTTCCTTGAACTGAGCGGCCAAGGCGCGCTGGGCCTGCTGATCCAATGGCCCGCTTGGATAAATTACGGTTCGATGCGCCCCGCATTTTTGCGCGAAGTCCGCTTTTTCTTGCGACGATACGGCGCCGACCACCTGCGCGCCCAGCGCATTCGCTAGCTCCACGGCGGCGAGCCCGACCCCGCCAGCCGCGCCCAACACCAAAACCGTTTCGCCGCTTTGCAGGTGCGCTCTCTCCTCCAAAGCATGCAACGCCGTGCCATAGGTCATGACCAGCGCCGCAGCGTCCTCAAACGGCATCGACTGCGGAATTTTGCTTACACGATTGGCGGGCGCCAGGACGTATTCGGCCATGCCGCCGAACAAAGTCAGCGCCAGCACGCGATCTCCAGGCAATAGCCCCTCGACGCCAGATCCCACCGCGTCGACCAGTCCCGCCACCTCCCCGCCCGGTGAAAACGGGCGCGGCGGTTTGTACTGGTATCGATCTTCTATCATGAGCACATCGGGATAATTGACCGCCGTGGCGACCACTCGAATACGCACCTGCCCCGGCCCCGGCGACGGGATCGAAATCTCCTGCAAGGACAAGCCATCCGGGCCCAGCAGGTCACCGCTCAGTAAAGCTCGCACTCTTTTACTCCGATGCTGCAGTGCACATAGGCCGACGGAAGCGTCGACCTTCACGATCTATCGTACCCACAAAAGCGCGTCTAATTGCGCGCGCGGGACAAGCGGGAGCGGGCGATTGCCAAGGCCACATTAGTACGCAAGACTACCGTTCCAGCGGCCGCCACCGCGCAGAAGATTTACCCCGTCACACCCTTGTCAGGATTGCTTCAATGTCCGATCTCAAAACTCAAATCGCCGAAGCCTACAAACGCGACCAAGAGCGCGGCTTTCGGCCGGTCGCGCGAGCGGACGAGCTGCCGAACTCTTTTGACGAAATCACGGATGAGTGGCTGACCGCGACATTATGCGGGGCCGTCGCCGGCGCCAAAGTTGTCGGCCATCAATTGGGTCCGGTTGACGATGGCTCGTCCAATCGCAGGCGCATGACGGTCCGCTACAATGCCGCCGGAGAAGACGCCAAGCTGCCGGAGAAATTGTTCTGCAAGGCATCGCACGCGCTGCAAAACCGCATGGTTCTGGGCATTTCCGGCGGCGCATTTAGCGAGGTGGAATTTTATAAATCCGTCCGCCCGCTTTTAGCGATCGAAGCGCCGGTCGGCTATTTCGCCAGCCTCGATCCGGTATCGTTCAACTCAATGATCATGCTGGGCGACATCACAGATGACGTCACGGAATTCTGCAATCACCATACAAAGATGCCCCGTGCGCGTGTCGAAAGCCAATTGAGGCTTTTGGCGGAGATGCATGGAAAGGGCTATTCCGATCCTAAGGTGATAAAAGAGATTTCGAAATTCGAAACTTGGCCTGATTACTTCAACTGCACGCTTGCCTTTGGCATGAAGGAAGGCTCCGAGCAGGGCTTTATCATGGCTGAGAGCGTGGTTCCGCCAGCGGTGTATCTCCGGCAAAAGGAAATCTGGCCCGCCACCATGGCGTCCATCGATATGCATCGCAAACTGCCGATAACGTTCGGCCACGGCGATGTGCATTTGAAAAATTGGTATGTCGCAGGGAATGGCGAGATGGGCCTTGGCGACTGGCAGTGCGCCCATCGCGGGCATTGGTCCCGAGATTTTGCCTACACCGTTTCGGTCGGCCTTCCGACGGAGGACAGGCGCGCCTGGGAAGTTGATCTCCTGAAATTCTACCTCGATCGCATGCAGGCCGCCGGGGGGCCTGCGGTGGCCTTCGACGACGCGTGGACCTATTATCGCCAGCAATTGATGACGGCGCTGACCTGGTGGACCATCACGCTCAATCCGACGCCGACCATTCCCGACATGCAGCCCAAGGATATCACGCTTGAGTTTGTCCGGCGCATCACGACGGCCATGGACGATTTGAAAACGCTGGATAGCTTTTCCTGAACGAGGGCGCGACGCGCGGGTTCGAAGGCGAAACGCGTCGCACATGAGCGTGCGTCGTTTGCTCGCGGCTGTCGGACATTCGGCGGAGTACGCTATCGGCGCATTGGCATGGTTTTTTGGACGAACTGCACCGTCGCCCTACTGGGTGAAGCCAAACTCGAAATGCTAAAGTGGTTGAAATTGGCGCGTGGCGCCCCACAGAGGGCAAAAAACTAAGGACGAGGAATGGCCGAGGAATTCAATCTGCAGCATTACATCGATCTTTCGGAAAAGCGTATCTGGGAGATGGCGAAGAACGATCCAGAGCTTAAAAACCTCGTTCCAGATGAAGCAGTCACCGCGTCGATCCAGGAACCCGGCCTATCGTATCAAACGATCATCGACCGCATTTTAACCGCATATGCCAATCGGCCCGCCTTTGGCGTGCGTGACTATAAGATTCAGTCGGATGCGAAGACCGGAGAGCAGATCCGCCATTATTTGCCTGCGTTCAAAACCATCTCCTACCGAGAATTGCAGCGGCAGATCCAAGGCGTCGCTTCCTGCTGGCGCCACCATCCGCAACATAAAGTCGCTCATGGAGAGATGGTCTCGTTTATCGCCTTTTCAGGTGCGGAAATGGCGGCGGTCGATCTAGCGTGCAATTACGCGCAGTCAGTCAGTGTGCCGCTGCAGGCAAATCTGCCCAGCGAACAGATGCAAGAAATTCTCCGCGACACCGCGCCGGCCGCGCTTGCGGCGAGTATAGACAATCTGGAACTGGCCGCCGGATACGCGCTGCAGCAAGACAGCATTCGCAGTCTCATCGTTCTTGACTACGATGAGCGCGTGGATGCCGAACGGCGCATTTATGAAGAGACGCTGGCGCGCCTAGCACAGGCGGGCGGGCGCCTAACCCTGACTACCTTCTCCGAGATCGTTGAGTACGGCAGCCAGCATAAATTCGAAATGCTCCCCGACCCCGCGGACGGTTTGGATCATATCTCCATGATCATGTATACCTCTGGCAGCACGGGCGCGCCCAAAGGCGCCATGATCCATGATGCTATCAGTGCACAATTCTGGAGCCGCATCGCGGCGTATCGCCCTGTTGTCACCATTGCTTATGCGCCGATGAACCATTTCATGGGCCGCAACATGGTGCATGGTCCTTTGGCGCAAGGCGGTACCTCCTACTTTTCGCTGAAAAGCGATATGTCGACTTTGTTCGAAGATATTCGCCTCTCCCGCCCGACATTCATGCTGATGATCCCGCGCGTCTGCGAACTGGTCTACCAGCATTATATGAGCGAAACGCAGCGGCGCATCGCTGAAGGCGAAGACGCCGCAAAAGCGGACGCCGAAGTCCGCGCGGAGATGCATGGAAAATATCTAGGAGATCGCCTTAACAGCGCAGGCGTCGGCAGTTCGCCGACGGCGCCGGAAGTCCGCCAGTTTATCTCTGAATGCTTCAACATTCCGCTCTTCGAGGGCTATGGCAGCACGGAAGCCGGCGCAGCGGCGATGACCACGCTCAATCGCGTCGATCGCGCAATGATTGTCGACTACAAATTGGCTGACGTTCCGGAACTGAATTATTACACCACCGATCGCCCCTATCCGCGCGGCGAATTGCTAGTGAAAACGAACTACCTAATCAAAGGGTACTTCAAACGTCCGGACGCCACAGCGTCCATTTTTGATGAGCACGGTTATCTCAAGACCGGCGACATCATGGAGGAGCGCGGTCCAGATCATCTGGTCTGGGTCGATCGCCGCAACAATGTGATCAAGCTGTCGCAAGCAGAGTTCGTCGCTATAGGCCCGCTAGAGTCAGTCTATCTGGGCCACAGCAAATTCATTAAACAGATCTTCGTTTACGGCAGCTCGTATCGGTCCTTCCTCCTGGCCGTGGTAGTGCCAGATGTTGAGGTGGCAAAAGCGAGGCTCGGGCACGAAGCGAGCATCGCGGAACTTCGCAATCTCGCACTCGTAGACCTGCAGGAAGCGGCGCGCTCCGCAGGGCTCAAATCTTTTGAGGTACCGCGTGACGTTTTGGTGGAGCTGAATCCGTTCACACTAGAAAACGGCCTCTTATCGAGCGTGCGCAAACCCTTGCGGCCTAATCTGAAGCGCCGCTACGCCGACGAGCTCGAGGCGATGTATCAGGATATGGATCGCCAGCAGCAGGAAGAGCTTGCAGCCCTTCGCAGCAGTGCAACAGGCGCCTCGACACTGGAGCGTACCGCCGCCGCCTTCAAAGCCAATCTTGGCTTGGCCTCAATCAACAAGGACGACGCGCAAGGCTTTACGGACCTTGGGGGGGATTCTCTCGGGGCCGTCGGCTTATCGATCTTGCTTGAAGAGATGTTCGGCGTTTCGGTGCCTGTCAGTCTGCTGCTCCACCCTGCGGCTAGCGCAAAGAGAGTCGCTGACTATGTGGATGAGATACTTGCGTCCGGCGATTCCTACGGGGTGACTTACGAATCCGTTCACCCCGACGCGGAGGCGGTTCGCGCCAGCGATCTAAAACTGGAAGTGTTCTTCGACGCCGATACCTTGACGGCGGCAAAAAAGGCGGCGGCGCCAACCGATACGATCCGCACAGTGTTGTTGACCGGCGCCAACGGCTTTCTGGGCCGCTTCCTGTGCCTGGAATGGATGAAGAAACTCGCAAAGGTCGACGGCAAGGTCATCTGCCTTGTCCGCGGCAAAGACGCGGACGCCGCCCGCGCTCGACTTGATGAAGCGTTCGGAACACTCGACCGCAATTTAGCCAAGCGGTTCCGCGACCTCGCGGCAAAGCATTTGCAGATGCTGACAGGCGATCTCTCCGCGCCGCGTTTTGGCTTGGACGAAGCAGCGTTCAACGCTCTGGCAGAGCAGGTCGATCACATCGTTCACCCGGCGGCGCTGGTGAACCATAGAATGACCTATCGCAATCTCTTCGAACCGAATGTTCGAGGAACGGCCGAGCTCATTCGGCTCGCTCTAACAAAACGTCAAAAACGCTTTGACTATGTTTCCACCGTGGCGGTGCCACATATGTCCCCCGATTTGGCGAAAGGGGCCGAAAAGATGGATGTTCGGAAGGGCGCCGCGACGGTGCCGCTTTCTGACATCTATGCCTCGGGCTACGGCGCCAGCAAATGGGCCGGGGAAGTCCTGCTGCGCGAGGCCAATGACGCCTTTGGCCTACCGGCGAACGTCTTTCGGGCAGACATGATCATGCCGCACTCAGAATTCCGGGCGCAATACAACCCGACGGATATGTTCACCCGCCTGCTTTTTAGCACGGTGCACACCGGCCTCGCGCCAAAGTCGTTCTATCAATTGGAGGCGGACGGCAGCCGGCCCCGCGCCCATTATGATGGATTACCGGTCGACTTCCTTGCCGCCGCCATGCAGCAAATTGGCGGCCAAGCCTATTCCGGCTTCCATAGCTACAACATGATCAATCTGCACCACGACGATGGCGTCTCGCTGGATAGTGTGATCGATTGGGTAATATCCGCCGGCTACAAGGTGCAGCGCATCGACGATCATAAAGCCTGGATGAACCGTTTCGCCGACAAGCTTCGCAATTTGCCCGACGATCAGCGGCAGCATTCCTCGCTTTCGATCCTCGGCCATTTCGAGCAGCCGCACGAGGCGCATCCTAAACCGATCAGCAGCAAGGATTTCGAGGCCGTGGTGCGCACAATCCCGGCAGGTCCAGAAGTGCCGCATCTGACGGAGCGCTACATTCACAAATATCTGGACGACATGCGCCTGGTCGGGCTCATCGGCGAACCGGCGCTCGCGGCAACATAAGCTTTCCGTCCATCTAATAAAAAAGGCCGCGAAAAACTCCGTCGCGGCCTTTTTTATTTTCATGCACACCTCAAAGAAAAGGGCGACAGCCGAAACTGTCGCCCTCCTCTCACCCACTTCGACTATTTTAGTATTTCGCTGTAACGCGGACCATAAGTTCGCGCCCGCGGCTGATGGACGACACCGTATCGCCCAGCACGCTCGGACCGGCTTCGTTCCCTGGCGCCGTGCCGGTGAACGGAGCGTCCGAATTGCGCGTCCAGTAATACTCGTTCGAGAGATTCTTACCGATGAACGCAACCTCCCAACGTTCATCCTCAGTGGCCAACCGCACCGTCGCGTCGAGCAAGGTGTAGCTCGGCGACCGCCCTGCCGCCTTGGAGGTGGCGTCGGTGAGATAAGAGCCGCTGTGAGTGGCGTCTCCAGACAAACCAAGCACAAGCCCGGTCATGATCGGAGTTTCATAGGTGAAGCCGATATTGCCGGTCCATTCCGGCGCCCGGATAAGGTCGGTG
>JBEVJO010000227.1:0-2501 GCA_040510175.1 Caulobacterales bacterium | reverse complement strand
AACCGAGCAAGCCGACGCCGCACGCGCCGCAGAATTGCGCGCGCGTGACGGGGATTTCGCGCCGGCGCCACGCCCAAATGCCGACCGCGGCGAAGACCGGCCCTGACAGCAACATGCGCAGGGCCAAGAACGTCTCGGCGTCCACCCCATGGCGGTAGGCCAGCTTTACGAAAATCGCCTTGGTCGCGAAAAACGCCGCGCCAAGCGCGGCCGCGACATAGCCCCAGAGGAGAATGCTGATTCCCGCGCGTGGCGCGGTTGTGGCCGACGTCATTGAACGCGCCCAGTTGCGCCTAAGCCGAATGGCCAAGGTCTTCCGTATGAATGGCTGCGCCCCCGCGCGGGTTCTAGGCTCACGTCATCAATCCTCAGCGGTCAGGAGACCCGCCGTGTTTGCATCTACTAAAGCGCGATTGGGCTTCGCGGCTCTCGCTTGCGTGCTGCTGGCCGCTTGCGGCCGCCCGAACGTAGAGGACGCGGAGAAGGCCATCAGCCGTTTTGATGCAATGTCTCCGGCGGCGGTCCTTTGCAACCCCAATGAATTGGGCGGCTTTCGCAGCGCCGTGCGCCGCTACGCCAAGGCGAAGCAATCCCATGGCGCGATGTGGCCGGACTTCACCTACAAAAACATGCGTCCCGACGATTTGACGGTCACGGTGCTGGCCGGCGTCTATGCGCAACTCATCTCGCCCCGCGATCTTGGCAAAGCCGCCTGGCACCTTGCCGAACTCAGTCCCGATGGCGTTTCCTGGGGCGCCTATAGCGCTGACGTCTCATATATAGGCCGGCCCAATCCGGAACTGCTGCGCAATGGCGCGCAATTCGCCTGCGGTGATTTGGTTGAATACAGCCAGGCGCTGGCCGAGCACCAATTGGGCGCTTCCTACTGGCAGGAACGTATCGTCAAAGAGACGATGATTTCGAACCGTCCCTACGCGCAGAAAAAAGCGCTTTTGGACCGCGCAACGAAGCGGACGCAAGGCGATCTGCGCCGCGTGTTACGCCTGGAGCGCGATCTCGCCGACGCTATCGACGCCAAACAATTGGCGCAGCGCTAATCCTACGCGGCCCGCAGAGCCGCGATGGCGTTCGCGATGGCGATGGTTCGCCGCGCCTGCTCCAGGTGCAGAAGCTCGGTCATCTTGCCATTGACCTTGATCACGCCCTGGCCGGCATTGGCCGGATCCGCGAACGCGTCGATAACCGCCTGCGCCGCCGCCACTTCATCGTCAGCCGGCGCATAGACCCGATTGCAGATGTCGATCTGTGACGGGTGGATCAGGGTCTTGCCATCAAAGCCCAGATTGAGGCCTTGCAGACACTCGGCCTCGAAGCCTTCCAGATCATTGATGTCGTTATAAACGCCATCGATCGCCACCAACCCATGCGCCCGCGCCGCCATCACCGACATCGACAACGCCGTCAGGAACGCTTCACGACGAAGCCCCGCCGAGGCGCCCATTTCCTTCGCGAGATCATTGCAGCCCATGACGAAGCCGGACAGGCGCGTATCGTCTGACGCCGCCGCGATTTCTCGAATGTTGAGAATCGCCAGCGGCGTCTCGATCATCGCCCACAGACCCATTTCGGGCGGCGCGCCGAGATCGTCCAGCATGGAATTCAACTTATCCAACTCCCCGGGCGCGCTGACCTTCGGCACCAAAATGCCGGCGGGCTTGCATTTGACCGCCGCCTTCATGTCGTCGGCGCCCCAGGATGTGCTCAAGCTGTTGATGCGGACGATAACTTCCCGCATGCCGTAGCCGCCCTGCGCGACCGCCGCAGCAGCGGTTTCACGCGCCGCCGGTTTGGCGTCCGGCGCAACCGAATCCTCCAGATCGAAGATCACCGTGTCGGCCGCCAGCGTTTTGGCTTTTTCCAAAGCGCGGGCATTGCCGCCCGGCATGTAAAGGACGCTGCGGCGAGGGCGCGGATTGGCGCTCATAGAAACTCCTACTCAAACCCAGCGACGCCATCGGCGCCGTTTGAAAGCTTTCTAAGCCGTCAGATTCCCGCACCGCAAGCGCTGGCGCACGCCACAGGCTTATTTTCCGTCGCGGCGCCTGTGTTCTGAACTGAACATTGGACCTAGGGCGAGGCCTATTGCGAACAGATCGCGACAGCCCATCTATTCGCCATGGGCAAATTATTCGCGGGAAAGCCCTCGCCGGCGCTCCAAACACTTTCAATCGACTTCGATCACCATGACGCCTTCAGCAAGGCTGTCATCGGCGCGGTAGAGCGCGCGGCGCCCAGTGTTATCGGCGTGCGCCGCCGCCGCGCTGCCGGCAAAGGGCGCACCGATGCGTTTGAGGGCGCTGGGTCCGGCGTCATCATTTCCAGTGACGGTTATGCGCTGACCAACAATCACGTCATCCAAGGCGCCGAGCGCGTCGATGCGGTGCTGCATGACGGCCTCGTCGTGAATGCAGAGATTATAGGGGCCGATCCCGACACCGATCTGGCCTTGCTGCGCTTGACCAACGGCCGCTTGCAGGCGG
>JBEVJO010000226.1:0-5886 GCA_040510175.1 Caulobacterales bacterium | reverse complement strand
GTGGGCCGGCAGCCTGGGCGCGCCGGGGCTCTTCGGTCATACGGGGCTGTTCAGCCAATATGTGATCGGCTCGGCTGAATTGGTCGCTTCGGCGTTGTTGCTGATCGGCTTCCTGCCGCGCTTCCGGCATTTTCAGGCGCTGGGATCTTTGGTCGGTTTCGCGATCATGGCGGGCGCGGTCAGCTTTCATTTGTTCACGCCGCTGGGCGTCGATCCCAATGAAGACGGCGGCGGCCTGTTCATGGCCGCCTGCACAAACCTGATCTTCGCGCTTTTGATGATTACGATTTTTCGACGCCGTGAATTGCGGGCGCTGTTGCAGCGCTTGGGCGCGGCATTGGGCCCGCAATAATAATCAGCGCGCCGGCGGCGAGTCCTTGGCCACCGCGCGCAGAAACGCCGGCCGCTCCGACAGGCGCTTCGCATAAGCGTCGAGCAGCGGATCGGCTGGCAGCGCCTGGCGGGTATATTGCGCCATGCTGCCGAACAAAATGTCGGCGGCGGTGAAGCGGTCGCCCATCACGAACGGTCCTTGCTTGAGCGCGGCGAGCAGCCGGCCGACCATCTGGTGATAGGCGTTCGCGAACGCTGGATTGCTGTCGGTCAGCCCCAGCATCTTGTGCGTCAACGCGCTTTCAGCCTCGCCGGCATAAAAGAACAACCAAGTCAGGTAGGGACCGCGTTCAAAATCGTTTGGACCGAAACCAATATTGGCCGACGGGAAGAGGTCGGTGAGGTAGAGACAGATCGCGGCGGATTCGGTGACGAGCATGCCGTCATGCAAAAGCGCCGGCACCTTTTTGTCAGGGTGCAGGTTTTTGACGTCCCGCTGTCCGGAGCCGTCCTGCCGTTGAATGTCGACATACACAACTTCGTACCGCGTCTCGATTTCCTCCAGAAGCCAGATGATCCTGGACGAGCGCGACATTGGAGAGTGGTACAAAGTCAGCATGGAAATCCTGGGGAGGCTGCGGATTGAATCTTTTCCGGTATTGGTCAGATTAGCGGTCTAAGAACAAGGTACAATGACGCCATATGGCGCAGTCGCGGAGCAGCACGGACTTGGCGCCGATCCCACCGCAAGACAACCCGCAAACCGGCGGCGCCTGGAATGGGTCGGCGCGCGTCCGCTGGCGGCGCGATGGCGAGGCGTTCGAGCTTTGGCTCAACGAAGTGACCAGCCAGACCCGTGTCTATAAGCAAACGCTCGATCTGTTCTTCCGCCGCGATTTTCGCGATTGGCGCCCCGCCTGGGGCGATTTCGCCGTCGAGATCCGGGTGGAGCTCAATCCCGCTTTTCCAAAGATCGATCTGGATAACGTCGCCAAGGCGGTCCTTGACGGAATCAAGGGCGCCTTGTTTTTCGACGATAGCCAGGTGGCCAAGCTTCTGGTCGAACGTAAACGCGCCGAAGCCGAAGGATTGTTTATCCGCGTGTATCGCCTGCCGGACGAACACACCGTCCTCTAACCAGATTATTTCTTCCGGAAGGCGTCCAGACTCACCACGGAAGCGGGTGGACTCTGCGGCGCGTCTTCCGCCGCTTGCGCCTGGGCGCCGCCCACGGCTGCGCGCGGCGGCAGAACCACATGCGTGACGTCTTCTTCTTCGACCGGCGGCTCGAAGTTCAGGCCGAAGCGGCTGTGCGGATCGACGAAGCGCGTTACCGCGCGGAACGGCACAACGAGACGCTCGGGAATGCCGGAAAATTTCAGGCTGACTTCAAAGCCCTGCGCGTCGACCTTCAGGTCCCAGAACTGATGTTCCAGAACGATGGTCATCTCTTCGGGATAACGCTCGATAAGGCGCTGCGCGATCACCACGCCGCGCGCCTGCGTTTTGAAAGTAATGTAGAAGTGATGCTTCCCCGGCAAACCTGCCGGCGATGCTGCGCGCATCAGCGCCATACGCAGGACGTCACGCAGCGCTTCTTGCGCCATGCGTTCATAGCCCATCAAATCTTCAGCCATCACGATGCCCATGTCTCCTGGCGACGAGAAAGTAGTCGCACGCCGCGTTTGGTCAATGCGTGCGTAGCGAAAGGCGAGCGCTGCGCATCGGCGCCGCTCGCCAAGGGAACGCTACAGATTGCTTGTGCAGATTCAAACCCGAAGGTGCTGTTGAAAACAGTTTGATTGCAGCTGACCGCAAAAATCCCGCACTTCTGTAGCGCGCGCGCAATCAGATAGCTGTGGATAGCTCTCATAAAATCATGGCGAGAAGATGGGGGGCTTCTGTTGCCAGGCGCCCCCCGGGCCCCGCCTAAACGTGCAAACGTTTAGGGCTTAAGAGTGGAAACACTCAGCTGCTAGGCAGCGAGAGCGTATTCCTGCGAAGAGTTGTCATTGGCAACTATTCACCATGGCCTGTAACGGGACCACCCGAGCAAAAGTAACGCCTTTACACGTCCGTCGATCCTAATTCGGCCCCGCAAGGAATCCCCAATGAGGAACTCCGCCTTCTTGCGAAGGCTGGTGGAGCCGCCGGGAATCGCACCCGGGTCCGAGCCGCTTATTACACGCACGTTTATCGCCATAGTCGGCTTGCGCCGACAGGTTTCATATAGACGCTTGTGGGCGTTAAAAAAAGGCGCCTGAAAAAGAAGGCTTAGTCGCCTTAGGCGGCTTTGCGCAGCGTATAGGTGCTGCCAACCCCGGGGCAGAAAAAGTCGCTGCAATCAACTACGCCCTCGCGGACAAAATGCAGCATGTGGGCGAGCACCGAATGACAGGCGGCGGCGTGCAGGCGCTTATCGACGTTGGCGTAGATTTTCGCGACCATATCCGGAATGCGGGTTTCGCCTTCGCGCAGTTGCTGCATGATCTGCGCGTCACGCTCTTTGCGGTGATCGATGTAAGCCTGCACGAACGCGCGCGTTTCACGGATGGGCGGACCGTGCGTCGGCCAGACGGTTTGGAAATTGCGATCGAGAATTTTTTGCAGGCTGGCTAGATAGTCGCCCATATCGCCGTCCGGCGGGCTGATGACCGTGGTCGACCAGCCCATGATGTGATCGCCGGAAAATGCGGCGTTTTCTTCCTTCAGCGCGTAGCAAAAATGGTTGGACGTGTGACCGGGGGTGGCGATGGCTTCGATGGTCCAGCCTGGACCTTTAAAGATATCGCCGTCGCGGATGGTGACGTCTGGCTTAAATCGCAGATCGTCGCCGGCTTCCAGGCGCACTTCGCACTCCGTCGGGATCACCGGCCCGCCGGCATAAACCTTGGCGCCGTAGAGATTTGCGAGCGGGTGCGCCAAAGGTGAATGATCCATATGGGAATGCGTGACCAGAACATGCGTCACGCGTTCGCCTTTCAAGGTGGCCTTCAGCGCGTCCAGATGGCTTTCCAGTTCTGGACCTGGGTCGATGACGGCGACCTCGCCATGGCCGATAATGTAAACGCCGGTGCCGGTATAGGTGAACGGACCGGGATTATTGGCGATGACCCGGCGCACCAATGGGCTCACCTGTTCCGGGACGCCGTATTCAAACTTGATGTCGCGGACAAAAGGGATGCTCATAATGTTCCGGTCCTCGCTTTCGCGAACGCCGTGAAAGCGTCGGACAGCCAGCGCGTGGCCTGAAGTTTTTGGCGCAGCGGCAGCAATAAAGGCGGCCCCATGTCAGTTTTATTGGCGTCTACTACGTAGATTCGGCCGTCGTTGCGATCACGCAGGACGTCTAAGCCGCCCCAGTCAAGACTTAGGGCGTTTGCGAAGCGGGTCAAACATTCGATTTCACCGGGCGAAAAGATGTCCTCGATTCGATGCAATGTGACGCGCGTATTATCATTGCTGAAGCGATGATCGATCGGCCGCTCTTTGATGAAGACGCAGATCGGCCGGCCGCCGATGGTCGGCGTCCTTAAGTCCGCGACCACGCCGTCGCGGATCTGATTGTCGATCAGCTTTTGATAGACCCGGCCGCGCAGCGGCTCGACGGGCGTGTGGACGATGCGGCCGTCATGCACGCCATTGTCTTCGGACTTCTCGACAGCCGGGCCTTCGCTGGAGCGCGGATCAACCGCCAGCGAATAGCCAAACGCCTCTTCAAAGGCGCGTGTCACCCTGGTTTTCGAGACGTCGGTGCAATTGAAGTTGAAGTGGATCGGGCGGCCACGCGGGCCGGTCTTGGCCATCTGACCCGGCGGGCTGATCGTGGAATCGTCGAAGTGAAAGACGAGATCGCTTTTGTCCAGATCTGAAACGATGCGCGCGCCGGCGGTCTGCAGCACCGGCCAAAGCAGATACCAGGGGCGTGGGCGCTCCGGCGTGAAGCCGACCTTGAACCGTGGGCCGGGTTTGAACCCGCTAACCAGCCGCCAAAGTTCGATCGTGCCGTAATAAGCGAGCCAGTGCACCACCTCATGAATCAGCGCGAGATTCACAGGAATGCGCACGCCGGTTTTTTTGACGACAACAATGCCGTCGCCGAGTTCGAGATCGGCCAACCAGTTTTTATTCGTCATTCCTACCGCTCACACCTGATGCGCATGCTAGCGCGGGGATTTAAGAGCGCAACGTGATGAATCCAGGCTGGCCCGCGCATTGCAGCCTTCGACCTGAAATCCTGGGTCGGTCACGATGGCGTTATCACTGGTTCAATTTGGAAGCTTTTGCCTCCTACGTCTGCGCACAGCCCTTGTCGCGTATGGGTTTTTGTTCGCGGTAAACCTTATTGTTGCGCTGGCGTCGGTGTTCTCCGCGCCGCAATCAGACCCGGTTCAAGCCCAACCTCAAGTGATCGTGAAGATCGATCAATAATGCGTTGGGTCAAACTGGCACAATCCCGACAAAATCAGTGCCGTATTCGTCGCCGCGGTCTTTAGCGCTGCGCGCCCCTCATTCCGGCATTTGGTGCCGGGCGGGGTCCATCACCAGAACATAGCCCGCACGCGGTTCGACCAGCGCAAAGGGCGACAGGCCGTAGCGCAACGCCGCGTCCTTCAATCCTTTGCCGCCGACATCGGCCAGTCCCGCCGCCGCGGCCGCTGCGCCGAGTTCCTCCAGAACCTGCAGCCGCAAATAGGCCATATGCAGCGGCGTCTGCGACCGCGAGACTTCGTCCTTAATCACTTCCAGCGCCCGATCGACGACGGACTTGTCTTCGATCGGGGCCGCGGCGCCGCGCCGTTTTGCGGCTGGTTTCGGCGCCGGCGCGAGATCAACGAAAATGCGATCGACGAGGCGTCCGGCTCGGGTTGCGCGCGCGCCCCGTACGTCCAGTTTCAGGCGCGGCTCCAGCGCCGCCAGGCGGCGCACGAGGTTGGATAATCCGCCTGCTCCAAACCAGGCGCCTTGCTGATCCGACCGCACCATCGTGAATTCCGGAAACTCGCGAAAGATGGGCAGCAGATCGATGCTCTCCATCGGCGCGGCTTTTTGTTCGATCGCTTGCACCACGCGCCGCGCCACGCGCGGCAACAATTCGTAGGTGGGCGAATCTTCCAAGGCCGGGAGTTCATCGGCCGGCGGCGCATCCGGCGCGGTGACGTCCAGCCCGTCTTCATCTTCATTGTTGAAGCTGGAGACGTAATTGGGATTGAGCGCGCGCTCGACCGTTTCGATCAGGCTGCGCACGGCCGGTTTGCCTTCGAAGGCGCGGCGCACGAAATCTTCCGGCTTGATGACGCGATCGACCAAACCCTCGACCGCTGCTGCGGCGCCGCTTTCACACAGCAAGGCGGTGGAGTGGCCCTGCGCGCGCAAGCGCTGCAACACGGCGGACAGATCCGCATCGCCGGTCAGAAACACGAATTCGTCGATCCGCGTGGCGTGATCCATCAGCTCCAGCGCATCGACGGCGATGCGCACCGGTGCGCTCGGCCTCAGGCCGCTGATCGGCGGCAGATCGACGATCTCGACGCCGGCGGCGGCGAAGGCGCG
>JBEVJO010000225.1:0-5769 GCA_040510175.1 Caulobacterales bacterium | reverse complement strand
CAAGATGTTGTCCGGCAGCGCATCCGGACGATAGGCGCCCGTGAGCCAGAACGAACACGACACCAGCACAGGCACGACGGTAAGGCCCGCGCCCCATAATTGCAGTGTCGAGAGCATGTCATTCCTGCCGCACTCGATGCCTTCCTGGATCACTTTCGTGATTGCGAGACCAAAAATCATATAGAGAACCGCGCCACTCATCGCGACGACCATCCCTAAGCGAATCTCGTCTCGGTGGTTACGGAACAAGGCGCCCATGTCCGCCGCCGACGTATTTCCTGCGACAGGGGGAATGTTGTGTCCGAGAATACCCCAAAACACGATGAAGATGAGAAGGAAAACCGGGGCCGCCCAAGTGCACAAATAGGTGTATCTTAATCTATCGAGCATCGCTCTCTTCTCCCCGACCAGTCAGGCCGCGCCTTTTTTATCGCCCGTGCGGCGCAACGCGAAGCGCAAGGAAGGGCCTGCAAGATCGGCGGCAATCACCATCCTCGCAGGCCCCCTCTTCATTCCCTTCGTATCCTTCGCGCGTTTAGAACCGCGCCGTCAGCTCGACGCCGTAAGTGCGCGGAGCGCCACGTACGCGGTAACCGGCGCCGAACAGAGTCTCGAGATTGATGCCGAACGGATAGTAGGTTTCGTCCGTGAGGTTTTTGCCCCAAACAGCCAGAGTATAGGCCGGCGTGTCGTAGCTCACCCGTGCATTGAGCAACCAGTAGTCGCCCCCGCCTTGATGGAACTTGCCACGCGCGAGATTGCGGCTGTTCACCGGACCACCGCCAGGACCGCCGGTAGCGGACGTGTAGTCATAATCACCGAACGAGTCGAAAGCGAATTTACCGGTGTAGGCGGCGTCTCCATGTACTTTTAGGGTTGCGTCGCCAATAGCCATGGCGTCCCAATCAAAGGCGACGTTGCCAGACCAATCCGCAGCATAAGGGAACGGATTGCCGCCCACGTCGATATTGCCGACGCCAGTGCTGAGGCAGTTGCCAACTTGCGGCGGCGGACCGGAGATTGGCAACGCCGGACATTGGCCGTGTTTGTAACTGCTGTCGAGATAGCCCAGCGAACCACTCAAACGCAGATTGCTCAACGCTTGATATTGCACTTCCGCTTCGGCGCCCTTCATGTCGCCGTCGAGGCTGATCAAGAATGCCGTCGCCGTTTGATCGACGATTTGACCTTGCTGGTTCTTATATTTGTACATAAACGCCGCAAGATTCACCTGAAGCTTGTCGTCCAGGAAGCGGCCCTTTGTGCCGACTTCATAGGCGTCAACCGATTCAGGCTTAACGAAATAAACCTGAGCCGTGGAACCGTAAGCCAAGCCGTTAAAGGACCCGCCACGATAACCCCGGCTGTACGAAGCATACAGCATCACGTCATCGACGGGCGTCCAGTCCACGATCGCCCGGCCCGTCACTTTCGCGGAATCGGACTTTACGTTCAATGGCTGCACCGTGCCAGGCGACACGCCGATGATGAACGGCGCGAGCTCGCTGTTCACGGTATACATGCGGGCGTTGCCCGCATCGTCAAAGTAAGTCGTCAACGCGTCGCCGTACTTAAAGTTGTCCTTCGTGTAGCGCGCGCCGAGGGTCAAATTAAGGTTAGACAAGATCGCATACTTGCCTTCGCCATAAATCGCCTTGGACTCGCGAGTCTGGGTGAATTGCTGAAGCGCACGAATGCCTGTCGGCAAACCCGTCGAAGACAAACCGGCCAAAGGCGTGCCTGTAAATGCGCCGCCCGGATTGAAGTCCGTTGGGACCCCACCGGCAGCCAAGTTTACATCACTCAAGAAATTGAAGAAGTCAGGACGATTCGCCGCCTTCGCTTGGTCCCAACCGTAATAAACGCCAACGGTCCCATTGAATTTTTCGCTGGAATATTGGAGGCGGAAATCCTCATTCCACGCCTTAAAGCGGGTTTCGTACCCAATCGAGCAAACCCTGTAGGGAGTGCCGTCGCAATCTGTGTTCGGTAGCTGAGCATACTTGCCTGAATCGAACCCGACGATGTTTACAGCCTTCAAAGCGTCCGTCAGATCGTAAGAGACGTTCAGCACCGCGCCTTCAGCGCGGGTCTTCGCCTCGCCAACGCTATCGACTTCGACTTCCTTGTCGCTCAACCCGCGTCCATCGCGGCTGTACGGCGCCGGCAGCAGGGCATCGAGACCAATGCCGTAGAGACCCGCCAAAGCGGAGTTTCGCAAATCGACAGTGTCGTCGGTCAACGACGGACCGGTGCTTAGCGGTACTTCGACGCCGCCTTTGGTCTGCGCGCCGTAGAGTTTAAAGCCGACAGACAAAGCATCCGTAGGCTCCCAGAGTACATTAGCGCGATAGCCGTAACTTTCGGGACCGCCTGGGTCACGGCCGGTATTGAGGTTTCCAAAGTTGGCGCCCGTTCCGTTCGTGGCGTTGACCCCCGCCGGCAGCAGATTGTGCATGTAGCTGTCGGAATTTACATAGGTGCCCGCGATACGAATGCCGAGCACGTCTTCGATCGGCGTAAATTCGAGCGCGCCTTCGAGGCTTATATTATCGTACCGGCTAACGCCGACCGTCGCATAACCAGTGTTACCCTGCAGTTTGGGCTTACGGCTCATAAAGTTAATCGCGCCGCCTGTGGTGTTCCGGCCGTACAGCGTACCCTGTGGCCCACGCAGGACTTCGATTTGCTCGAGGTCGTACAATTGCTGGCCATGAGACGCGCGGAACGTTTGGTAGACTTCATCAACATTCACGCCGACCGGCGACGCCACGTTCGCGTTATATTCGGTGCCGACACCTATGCCACGCAGCGAAAAGTTTGGCTGCTGCTTTCCGTAGGGCGATGAAACCTGAAGATTTGGCATCGAACCGCCGAGATCGGTCGTCTCGAAAACACCCTTCGACTTCAATTGCTCTTGCGTAACAGCAGTAATCGCGATGGGAACCTTCTGAAGATTTTCAGAGCGGCGGTTCGCCGTTACGATGATCTCGCCCAGACCTCCTTGCGCTGGGCCGTCCGGCGCTGCGACTTGTTGCGCAAATGTCGGCCCCGCCAAGGCCATCGCAATCGCGAATACGCTGGTCGTATGAAACTTCTTCATGAATCCCTCCCTTGCCTAAACGCGGCGATCGTTTTTTGATTTTAGAACCGACGCGTCAGATCTTATGTCAACATTCAAATATGATCAACTGATTTACTTACTGTATACGGATGTTTTTTCCCTTGTCTTCCCCCTCGTGACGGCAAAGCGAATTTAGCCGGCGCGCCATCGCGCGACTTCGCACACGGCAAAGCACCCAACGCTCACATCTTCAAATTCACGCCAGTCGACCAGCCTTCAGATAAAAGATCGCTCAGCGTAGGAACATTCCTCCGTCTACGACTAAACTTTGTCCTGTTACGGATGCGGCGCCGGGTCCTGCCAGATACATCGCGGCGCCCACCAGATCTTTTGGCTCCAGCGGTTGCGGCAAGGTCCGCATCGTCGCGGCGACAGCTTCGAATTGCGCGTGTTGCGCTTCATTGGCTTTCATGTTCGGGCTGTGCACATAGCCGGGCGCGATGGAATTCACCCGCACGCCGCTGGCGCCGAACTCCCGCGCCATGGCGCGCGTCATCGCTTCGATGGCGCCCTTGCTCGCCACATAATGCAGCATATATGGCACGCCGACCATCGAGATGATCGAGCCGATATTGATGATCACGCCTTTGCGCGCGCGTAATTGTTCCGAGGCAGCCACGGCGCACAGCCATGGCCCCATCACATTGACGTCCATCACCTTGCGCCATTCGGCGACCTGCAATTGTTCCAGCGGCGCGCCGACCAAGCCCGTGAAAAGTGCAGCGTTATTGATCAGAATATCGACGCCGCCAAATTTCTCTGTTGCAGTGCGCACCATCTCTTGCGTGTCGTCTTGCGAGGTGACGTCGGCTTTCACCCCAATGGCGCTAACGCCTTTCGCCTTGAGCGCGGCCGCCGCTTCCTCGGCCTTAACGACATCAGCGATGAGAATATTCGCGCCATCGGCGCCCATTGCTTCGGCGATGGCATAGCCGATGCCGTTCGACGCGCCCGTGATGATCGCGGTTTTTCCTTTGAGCGACATGCGTTCCTCCCAAATCCTCAATTGCTGAGCGCGACGCAGACCGACTTGGTTTCCGTGTAGAGCAGCAGCCCTTCTTCGGAGACTTCCCGGCCCCAGCCCGATTGTTTGAAGCCGCCGAACGGCATGGCCGGATCGATCACGAAGTAACAATTCACCCAGACTGTGCCCGCATTGATGCGCGCCGCCATGGTGTGCGCGGCGTTCAGATCGCGCGTCCAAATATTGGCAGCCAGACCATATTCTGTATCGTTCGCCAGGCGAACCGCCTCTTCCTTGTCCTTGAAGGACATCACGCTCACCACCGGACCGAATATCTCTTCGCGATAGACCCGCATGTCGGGGCGGGCATTCACCAGCACCGTGGGCTCAACGAAGAAGCCCTCGCGCGCCGGCGCCTTGCCGCCGGCGGCGACCGATGCGCCTTCCGAGATGCCGCTGTCGATATAGCTCAGCACGCGCTCTTGCTGGCGCTTGTTCACCAGCGGACCGATCATCGTGCTGGCGGAGCGGCCATCGCCGATCGGCAATTGCTTGGCCATGGCGGCAATGCCGTCCACCACGGCGTCATGCACCTGCTCCTGCACAAAGAGCCGCGAGCCCGCGAAACAGACCTGACCGGAATTAAAGAAGATCGACATCGCGGCGGCCGGAATCGCCTCTTCAAGATTGGCGTCGGCCATGATGATGTTGGGCGATTTGCCGCCGAGTTCGAGACTGACGCGCTTCAGGCTTGTCGCACAGGACGCGGCGATTTGTTTGCCGACGGCGGTCGATCCGGTAAACGCGACCTTGTCGACGTCCGGATGCGTCACCAGTGCGTTGCCGGCTTCAGCCCCGGTGCCCGTGACGATATTGAGCGCGCCGGCCGGCACGCCCGCCTTCAACATCAGATCCGCCAGCAGCAATACTGACAGCGACGTCTCTTCAGAGGGCTTCAGCACCAAAGTGCACCCCGCCGCCAAGGCGGTTGCGATTTTCCACGACGCCATGGCGAGCGGATAGTTCCAGGGCACGATGGCGCCGACGACGCCGATCGGCTCCCGGCGGGTATACGCATGATAGGTCGCGCCCGTGCCCGAGACAGCCAAAGTTTGTCCCGTCAGCTTCGAGCACCAGCCGCCCATATAACGAAACACTTCCGCCGCCGACGGCACGTCCACCATCTTCGCCAGATGCACCGGCTTGCCGTTGTCATAGCTTTCCACCAGCGCCAGTTCGTCGGCATGATCTTCAATCGTCCGCGCGACATTTTCCAACAGCTTGCCACGATCCAGCGGCCGCATCCGCGACCACGTGGCGCTTTCAAATGTTGCGCGTGCGGCGTGCACGGCTGCATCGACCTCATCAGCGCCGCCGGCGGCAATCTGCGCAAGGGGCTGGCCGGTCGCAGGATCGATCGAATTGATGAGCTTGCCCGCGCCGCGCATCCAATCGGCGCCAATCAAATGCCGCCCCGCCAATTCACGCACAACTCTAAGGTCATTCATGATGATCTCTCCTGATTCAGGCTTGGCGCTGGATATTGTCTCGAGCGTCGAGAAACTTGTCGAAATGGATGTCCTTTGGCGCGATGCTGACCCCTTTCAGATTTGGGATCGCAGCATCGATCATACCGGGCGGGCCGCACATATAGGCTTGCGCTCTAGCCGGAAATGGTCTG
>JBEVJO010000224.1:0-12786 GCA_040510175.1 Caulobacterales bacterium | reverse complement strand
AATCCTGATACAGCACCCGATGAAAGGTATCGATGATCTCGTTCCAGATCGGCGCGGTTTCCGGCGTCTCGGGGGCGTGCCCGATATAATGATTTTCAACCAGCGTGGTTTCGAGATCAATCGGCCAATAGGTCTGCAGCGGATAGCCCCACGAATTCAGCGGCGCGACGATATTGGGAAACAAATTCAACGCAAAATTCGCGACGCCGACCAGATCGGCGACGCTGTCCACGCTGGGCAGCGGTACATCCGATTCCGTCCATTTGTTCACTTGCGTTCTGGTCGCCTGAATCGTGTGGCCGTTTTTGTAATGCGAAATCACCGTGGCTTCGTAGTCGAGATATTTGTCGACGATTTCGGGATGCACGAGCGTGACATGGGACACTTCCATGTTCGCCTCCTGCACGATTTTCCAATTTGCTTTCACGACGATGTGGGTGCGCCGGATCAGATGCGACTGATCGGGACGGAAGCGGCTCCATTCCTCGCCGGTCTGTCCCATCCATTCGACAAGCGGCGGCGCATCGCCGCTGATATTGATGAAGTAGAGTGAGCCCAAAGACTCGCAGCGCACTTCGACCAGCGAGCGGCAATCTGTGTCGAGATCGCGAAAATCCCGGCGATCGCGCAGATTCAACAGCCGGCCGTCGAGTCCATAGGACCAGCCATGCACTTTGCAGGTCATAGTGCGGGCGTGGCCCTTTTCTTCATGCACGACCGGGTTCGCCCGGTGCCGGCAAATATTATAAAAGCAGCGCACCTTGCCGTCCTGGCCGCGCGTAAAGAATAGAGGCTCGCCCAGCCGCTCCCATTTCATATAGGAGCCGCGCTCCGGCAATTCTGTCCCGTGCAGCGCATAGACCCAGGATTTTCTAAACGCCCCGAGTTCGAGGTCGAAGAAGGCCGGGTCGGTGTAACGGGCAGCCGGAATGTCCGGAAACGCCGGCAGGCCCTCATTCGGCGCGGTCCGCCTAGCTTCCACTTCCATGTCCGCTTTCAGACGCGGCAGTTCCAGGCCACCCATGTAGAACCTCCCATGTTGTTCGCGCGTTATCCGCTTTCGCCCGACTGTGGCACACCCCTTCCCAATCGCAAGGGCTCCTTGCCTTCGCGGGCGCAACACGGCATTTGGGGTGCCTCTTTTTTCAACGGGCCCCAGACGCTGCAATGACCGACGACATAGACCCCAAAATTATGGCCGCCCGCGCCGCCGCTCTGGACAATCGCGACGCGATCCAAACCGCGACCTTGTGCGCCTGTTATGCTTGCGGTGAGGATTTCGCACCCGCCGCAATCCGCGAATGGACCGACAGCGACCGCACCGCGCTTTGCCCCTATTGCGGCGTCGACGGCGTGATACCGGACGTCTCAGGTCTTCCGCTTACGGTTGATTTTCTCGCGCGCTGTGCGGTGTATTGGTTCTCCGAAAACGACGATGACGATGACGAGGACTGAGCGCTGCCTCGCGCTTTCCTCTGAAACATTCCGTGATTGGAGCAATTGTCTTGCTTTTGCCCGCGATCATCACCAGATTCCATGTCAACGCGTCGACCGGATGAACCATGCATTTGCACGGAAGTCCCGCTTCAGACGGGCATCCATCCGGGCGATAATCCAGGCGCACAGCGCTGGAAGAGACGCGCGGAGGAACGCACATGGCAGGAATTGTAACCGGCCCCGGGAAACATCCCGAGCATCACTCTTTAAAAGAAGTCGTGAACGGTGAAAACGTACGCCATCTCGTGGCGATCGCACTGGCGCTCGTTCTCGTTTGCATGGTCGTCGGCGCGCTGTTGCTGAGCGCAAATGAAGGCGCCGCGTCTCTGAACTGAGTCCGCGAGTAATAAATGACGGTGACCGCGGCGAGTTTGTCGCGGTTGTCCGTACACGCTTTATTTACGATTTTGTCGTGCCGCAGGTGACGCGCCGTTAACGCCTCTTTGCTATGATTTGCACATAGTGCGGAGGAACATCCCATGACAAATACGGCTTTGGGTTACGGAAGCGTCTTTAGCGGCAATGTGCCTTACGGCGATGTCTTATACGACATGCTGCCGTCTAATTGGGTTTTGCGGAGCGCCCTTCTTTACGGAGTAAGCGCAATTTTGGTTTGCTTGGTCGGCGCCAGTGTGCTCGCCAGCGCCGGCGGAACCATTTCGCACTAAACGCTCACCAAGCGCCCCAGCGTAAGCCGAGATCGTCGCGCACGCGCGACAGATCGTTCTCACGCCAGCTGAGATCATCTTCCGCGCGCCGCAGGTCTTTGTTTGCGGATTTGCGATCATACTCCAATTCGTCGAGCTTCTTTTGCGCCTCCGCTTTTTGTTCTGGAGTCGCTTTAGGGTCTCGCACGATGGCGCGCTTATCGACGATCTTGTCCTCGTAATCATCGATCTTCCAGCGCAACGAATTGATCTCGCTTTGCCGGTCTGCAACGGCCTGTTTGGCTTGGTACGCGATCCGGCCATCGCTGTAGCCAAGCATGAAATCGGGTTCGAGTTCGCGCGGACACACGCCGGCATATTGATAGCCGTCCATTGCGGCGCGGAAACCGCGTTCCGGCTGGCAGAAACTGCGCAAGCCATCGTCGCGCGCTTTCATGTACGAATCGAATTGCGCGGCATAGCCCTTCTTGGCGCAGGATTTCTCACGGTCGGTAAATCGGCTGACCGCGCTTCCGGCTGCGCCGTCGCGATAACCTAGCGATCCCCAGTCCGCCAATCGGCATTCATCGGCGGACATCGTCTCACACGACCCCGCCAGAACGCCCAAACTCAACACAATCAGAATACGCCGCATGACACTCTGCCCCTCGTCAGAATGCTTATCATGGACTAGCCAAGATGAGCGCGACTTGAACGCGCCGCCTCGTTTTGGATTTTGAACAGATTCGCCCGTGACATCGACGCCCGCCTGCCGACTCTACGCCATCACCCCTCCCGCTCTGCCGGATTTGCCTGCCTTCGAGCGCGCCCTCATTGAGGCTTTGGATGCCGGCGACGTCGCCTGCCTGCAATTGCGGCTAAAGGATTTGCCGGACGAGGACATTTTAAAAGCCGGCCAGCGCCTGGCGCCCATCGCTCAGGAACGCGGCGTGGCCTTTATCGTCAATGACCGGCCCGATCTGGCGCTAGCCCTGGGCGCCGATGGCGTGCACATCGGCCAGGAAGACGCCAACTACAAACAAGCGCGCCAAATCATGGGCCTAGATCGGATTGTGGGCGTTACCTGCCATGACTCCCCGCATCTCGCCATGGTGGCGGGCGAAGCCGGCGCAGACTATGTCGCTTTCGGCGCCTTCTTCCCCACGGCCACAAAAGCGCCTAAGGCCACCGCCAATCCGGATATCCTCAGATGGTGGCAGGAGATTTTCGAAATCCCATGCGTGGCGATCGGCGGCATAACGATTCAAAACGCTCCGGCCCTGATCCAAGCGGGAGCGGACTTCCTGGCGGTGTCGGCTGGGATCTGGGCGCATCCGGATGGACCGGCGGCGGCAGTGAAGCAGTTCAACGCGTTGCTCTCGACGGTCGAGCGCGCCTGACCCCGCGCACACTGGCGCAAGTCGGACTGGGCGTCATCGGCGCCGCGTTCGTGGCCGGCGCCTCGCCTGGGCCCTTGGACCAAGCGGTCGAAGCTTACCGCGCCGGCAAAATGGTCGAAGCGCGCACCCTGTCCGAGCCCTTGGCCAAAGCGGGCGATCCGAAAGCCGCCACCTTGGTCGGCTTCCTGTACGAAGAAGGCCTCGGCGGCGCCAAGGACGAAACCCGCGCCGCCGCTTATTACAGAACGGCAGCCGCGCAAAACGATGTGGACGCGATGGTCGCGCTGGGACGGCTCGGCATCGACGGCAAAGGTCTGGTGACGCCGACCGAAGCCCGCAGCTTCCTGTCCCGCGCCGCCGAAGCAAACCGCATGGACGCAGCCTCCCTCCTGGGCCGAGGCATTCTGGCGGGCAAACTTGGCAAATCCGATGCGCCCGTCGCGGCGAATTGGCTGCGCCGCGCCGCCGATAGCGGCGACGCCGAAGCCGCGTATGCGCTCGCCATTATGGAAATGAACGGCGACGGCATTCCGGAAAACGATGTCCGTGGTTTGCTGGATTTGAAACGCGCCGCCGACAAGGATCACCCAGCGGCCATGGCCGATTACGGCCTGCTTGTGTACCAAGGAAAAGCGGGCAAACCGCCGTCTACCAGCGATGCCGCGATCTGGTTCGAAAGATCCGCGAAAGCAGGCGATCCCGAAGGACAGTTCCTCTACGCCTATTCGCTGGCCAAGGGCGAAGGCGTCGGACGCGATCCGATCAAAGCCTATGTCTGGCTGTTGCGATCGAATGCGCAAGGAAGCTCCGGCGCGCCGGAATACGACAGCGACCGCGCGAAGCTCAAAGGCGCGCTGGAAAAATTGCTGCGGCCCGACGAAATCGCCAAGGCCGCAGCGGAAGCGCAGAAACCTTCGGTTTAAAGCAGTTTACGCCGCTAAAGCGGTGTCGATCGCCGCTTTCAGCAATGGCGAATCCGGCGGCACGTCCGGATGGAAACGCGCGGCGACCTTGCCGTCCTTGCCGATTACGAACTTCTCGAAGTTCCAGGCGACTTCAGTGTCGGTCTGGGGCGCGAGATTATAGCCCTTGAGCTTTTCCAGCAATTCGCCGCCGGGCTGCGGCGTCGCCTTGGGCTTTTGAGAAACCAATTCGGAATAGAGGGGATGCTGGTCATCGCCACGTACCGAAATCTTTGAGAACATCGGAAACTTCACGTCGAACTTGGTGCTGCAGAAATCCGCGATCTCCGCGTCCGTGCCGGGCTCCTGCGCGCCGAAATTGTTGGCCGGAAAGCCCAGGACCTCCACGCCCTTGGCGCGATAGGACTCGTACAGCTTTTCCAAGCCTTCATATTGCGGGGTCAGTCCGCACGCTGAGGCGACATTGACCACCAGCAATACCTTGCCGCGATAATCGCCCAAAGACGACGGTTTGCCGTCGATGGTTTTCACGGGAATATCATAAAGATTGGCCATGTCTTTCCACTCCGCTTTTGACGCTTAAGAGCCGGATACTAGTGGCGGCGACAGCGATTACAACGTCTCTAATTGATACGGCGCGAGCGTTGGATCGGACATATCGGCCGCCAACAGGATGTCCGACTCGCCGATGAGCGCCAGCCGGCCGACAGGTTCGCCGCCCCGCAAACAGAGAAAAGAAAAGCCAACCGTCTCGACATACGGATGAGTCATCGCTAGCCGATGCGGGTCGATGAGCACCGAGCCGATCGCCCAGGCGGCCGCAAGCTCCGGCTGCGCCGTCCATGCGACCTGCGTTTCGGCGAAATGTGCGGGGTCTTCGTCCCGCAGATGCGCATAGAAGATCTCCAGCGCTTCGCCCTTGCGCACGCGGATGTCACTGGCCGCAATGGCGCCGACGCTCAAGGTAAAGACGCCGGCGCCCGCAGCAGCCTCAAAGGCGAATTCCAGCTCAGCATCCTCGCCGAGCGGCGGCAAACCCACCCGTCGAACATCGGCCAAGACGCCCGCGGCGCAGAGTTCCAAAGCTCCTTCGAAATCTTTGATATCCAGTCGCAAATCCTAAGCCCTCGCCGCTCTTGGCCCTCCCTTGCTCCTAGGGGGCTTCGCCGCTATGGTCCGGCCGCTTTTTTACATTGAGAATAGATTCATGAAAATCGACGGCAATTCCGTGCGGCCTGGCATGGTTTTAGAACATCTGGGTCAGCTCTGGAGCGTGGTGAAGACTCAACACGTCAAACCGGGCAAAGGCGGCGCCTTTCAAACCTGCGAAATGAAAAACCTGGCTGACGGACGCAAGCTCAACGAACGCTTCCGCTCCTCGGACAAAGTGGAGCGCGTGCGTCTCGACACCAAGGACTTCTCCTATTTGTTCGAGTCCGGCGATGCGCTGACTTTCATGGATCTGAATAATTACGAGCAGATCGAAATCCAGCGCGACTGGGTGGGCGATCAGGCCGTCTATCTCAAAGAAGGCATGCAAGTGACGATGGAGCTTTATGAAGAAAAGCCCGTTGCGATCACCCTGCCGACCACCGTCATCCTGGAAATCATCGAGACGGAGCCCTCCATCAAGGGGCAAACATCCGCCAGCTCCTACAAACCGGCCAAGCTCGAAAATGGCGTGCAAACGACCATTCCGCCTTTTGTGACGACCGGCGAACGGATTGTCGTCAACACCGAAGACGGCTCCTACGTGAAGCGGGCGGAATAATTTCACCCGCTTGCGGCTAGCGCCGCAGCTGATCAGCATCGTCGAACCGCTTAGTCCGGGAACCAACAAACGTGCCCCCCGTCTCGCCCCTTCTTACCGTTATGGTCGGCGCCGCGCGCAAAGCCGGACGCTCCTTGGCGCGCGATTTCGGCGAAGTCGAAAATCTGCAGGTCTCCAAAAAAGGACCGTCCGATTTCGTTACCGCCGCCGACCGCAAAGCCGAAGACATTCTGTTCACGGAGTTGAACCGGGTGCGCCCTGGCTATGGCTTCCTGATGGAGGAGCGCGGCGCGGTTGAAGGGTCCGACAAAACTCACCGCTGGATCGTCGACCCCTTGGACGGCACGCTGAACTTCCTGCACGGCATGCCGCATTACGCCATTTCCATCGGCCTGGAGCGCGATGGCGAGATGGTGGCCGGCGTGGTCTATGATCTATCGCGCGCCGAAATCTTTTCCGCCGAGCGGGGCCGCGGCGCGTTTCTGAACGACCGCAGGCTACGCGTTGCCGGCCGCACCAAAATCGAAGAGTCGGTGATCGCCACCGGCATTCCCTATCACGGCAAGGCCGGGCACGAGGCGTTCCTGAAGGAACTCGCCGCCATCAGCAATAAGGTCGCGGGCGTGCGCCGCTTCGGCTCCGCGGCGTTGGACATGGCCTGGGTTGCGGCCGGGCGCTTCGACGCCTTCTGGGAGCGCGGGCTTCAGCCTTGGGACATTGCGGCGGGCATCGTTCTGGTGCGCGAGGCCGGCGGCTTTGTGCGCGGCCTCGATGGCGGCGATCCGATCCAAGGTGATCTTTTGGCTGGCAATGCGGCCCTAACGCCAGTGTTCGCGGATTTGCTGACCAAGGCCAAGAAGGCTTGAGCCGCTCAGCGCACGCCAATGAAGCGGTGCGCAACATCCTGACGGAAGTTCTGCGGCATCACACAGGTCAACGCATCCGGCGCATAGGCGCCGCCCAGCAACAGCCTGTCGCCCTCATTGATCGCGATCGTGGCGCCGGACAGTGGCCCGGCGGCGCCGAGATAAATCTGATGCACGTCGCCGCCTTGGCCGGACGGATCGCGCTCCACCAGCAAAACCTGCGACGGCGCGGTCTGCGTCTTTGGCGCGGCGGCATATTTCAAGAAGGCGCCCAGCTTCGGATGCGAGGCAATCCAGATGCCGCCGTCCGGCGCGATGTCTATATTGTCCGGCGACGAGCCCAGATAGACGCGCTCGCGCAGGCTGAGAGAATTATCGGCGGCTTTCCGGTCGTAGACGCGCAATTCCTGATCCATGGTGGCCGTGGCGTAGAGCGTGGCGCCATCCGGCGTCAAAGCGAGGCTATTGGCGAAATCCATATCCGACGCCAAGCGTTTAAACTTGCCGTCCGTCCAGAACAGGATCGAGCCGGATTCATCCGTCGTCATCTGGCCGAGTTTCGACAACACGGATCCGGCGCGATGCACGCTCTCGACGCTCACGTAGAAGGCGTCAGGCCCGGCGCCCGCAACATCGTTCAGGCGCGGATAGCGAGGCGCCTCCACGCTGGAACGGTGCTTCAGCACCCCACTCTTGTCGACATCGTAAATCTCGATGCTCGGGGCACGCCCCACAGGACGGTTTACGACGTACAGCACCTGCCGCCCGTCCTGAGCGGTCCACAGCGACAGCCCCAAAGGCGCGAACACCGCCGGCTTGCCCAAGGTGACGTCCACCCGCACCGGCGCCGCTTCGATGCCGTCCAGCGGCATCAGGTAAATGGCGCCGCGCGCGCCGGTAGTTACGCGATCCAGGGAGGAGACCCAGATCCGCCGCGCCTGGCGGTCCACGGCCATGTCCGAAGCGCCCGGCAGCCCAACCACGCCTTGGCAGGAGCCTTCAAAATGCGGGTGCAGGGCAACGAAATCGCCCATCCGGGCTTTCAGGCGCAAAAACAGGCCGCCAGCGGCCAAACCGGCAAGGACAAGTCCGGCGATCGCCAGGCGCACCATATTTCGCCAATGCAAACGCATTCAGCCCAGTATCCCCGTTCGGCGAATCTCCTGCCCAGGATGGCGGACCCCGCCCGTCTGCGCTACCCGGAGCAGGCTCAGAGACCCCGATGGCTCCCATTCCATAGACCGGCCCACAGACCGGCTTGCCTTGGGCGGCAGGGTCCGCTATAGGCGCGCCTTCCAATTTCTCAGGGCTTCCGGGCCCAAAACTGACGGATTCCGCGCCATGAAGGCCGACATTCACCCGAACTACAATTTCGTCACCGTCACCATGACGGATGGGTCGACCTACAAGACGCGCTCGACCATGGGCGGCGACAACGTGACCCTGAACCTCGACATCGATCCAAAGTCGCATCCGGCCTGGACTGGCGGCTCCATGCAGATCGCCGAACGCGGCCGCGTGTCGAAGTTCAACGACAAGTTCAAGGGCTTCTTGAAAAAGTAAGCATTCGCGTGGGGAACTTTAGGGGCAAAAAGCCGCCGTTCGCATCGCGAGCGGCGGTTTTTTCATGCCCGAACCGGGTTTAGCGATCGTCGTAGCGGCGGCCGAAGACGGGCGCGGTAAACGCTTCCCGCAAGCGGTCGTGCTGGCTCTGCACCGCGTTTTCCGGCGCTTCTTGCCCGCGATAGATTTGATCATCGAAGCGTAGCACACGCTGGTACAGGCGCTGCGAGCGCGTCAGCAAATCCTGCAATTTCGGCGGCAGATCAGGCAGGCCCTCAAACGGCTCGCCCTCGCACAGCCCACGAGAAGCGATGCGGTATTTGTCCTGGGCCGCCTCGGATGGGTTCATTTCGCGTTCGCGCACAGCGCGGTGCACCAATAACCACGACGCGGCCTGCATCAGGCGGGTGGTGAGGCGCATGCTCTCACCGGCATAGGCAAGGGCGATCGCCTTGGGCAATTGCTTGGATTCCTGACGGCCGGGACCATCGAGATAAGAGGCGGTTTCTTCGACCAGCTGCATGCCTTCGGCGAAGGCGCGTTCAAACATCTCGGAATCCGCGAAGGCCAGAATCCGCCCACGCGAATCTTCCCCGATCGAACCAGTAATCGCCTCTTCAGCCATATGGCGCCTCAAACCTCACGAATCGCGAGTATAGCTCTGCAACGCTAAGGCCAAGACGTTTCTGCATCGGGGTTAAGCGTAGCCTTAGTCCTTCTTTGAAAACAATGACTCAGCGGCCGCGCGGCCGGCGCCCTTGCGGTGGAGCATCGCCTTGCAGGCCTCGATCTCCGCTTCGAGCAGGCTGATTCGCTCTCGTAGTTCCTCAACGCCCAATTCCTCAAGCTTGCGCGCGGCCTTGGGCCGCGGCGTGAGATCGTCCTCCGAAAACATCTGCGTCTCCGATGCAACAAGGGTTTCAGGCGCAATCTACAACAAGCATTCGCTGCGTGAAGCCTGGGCGGCATGGACTTACCTCGCCAGCCTAAGCAAAAGTGCGTCCCGGATTGCGAAGAGGTTTTGATGTCCTTGCCCCAGACCATGCGCGCTATCGCGCCGCCGCAAAAAGACGCCGCCCTGACGCTGACCGAGATAGCAATTCCACAGCCCGGCGCCGGACAGGTGCTAATCCGGGTGCGCGCCGCCGGCGTGAACCGTCCCGATCTGGTGCAGCGCCAGGGCAAATATCCGGCGCCGCCGGGCGCTTCACCGATCCTGGGTTTGGAAGTCGCTGGCGATGTAGCGGCAATCGGCGAAGGCGTGACGCGCTGGCGCGCCGGCGACGCCGTGTGCGCACTGCTCAGCGGCGGCGGCTACGCGGAATACGCGATCGCGCATGAGGGCTCTGTGTTACCGAAGCCAGCAGCGATTGATTACGCCGAGGCCGCCTGCCTGCCGGAAACCATCTTCACCGTCTGGGCCAATGTCTTCGAAAGCGGCGCGTTGAAGGCTGGCGAGCGCCTTTTAGTTCATGGCGGCTCCAGCGGCATCGGCACAACTGCGATTCAAATGGCCAAAGCGATGGGTGCGGACGTGTTCGCAACCGCTGGCACACCTGAAAAGGTCGCCTTATGCGAAAGCCTGGGCGCCAAAGGCATCAATTACCGCACGGAGGACTTCGGCAAAATCCTAAAGGACGCGGGCGGCGCAGATGTCATTCTCGACATGGTCGGCGCGCCATATCTGACGCCCAACCTCGATTGCCTCAAACAAGGCGGCCGTCTGGTTTATATCGCTTTCCTGCAGGGCTCGAAGATGGAAGCCGATTTAATGCGCGTGATGTTGAAGCGCCTGACCATCACCGGCTCCACGCTGCGCATCCGGCCCGACGCCGAAAAAGCGCGCATCGCTGAGGCCGTTGAAAATAATGTCTGGCCGCTCATACAGTCCGGCGCGATCAAGCCGATCGTAACCGCACGCTATAAACTCGCCGAGGCGGAAAAAGCGCTGCAGCTTCTCGAGTCCGGCGCGCATTCTGGCAAAATCGCGCTGCTGATCGATTAAGCGCGGGCTGAACGCCGGTCCAAAGGCGGCTTCACGCCGTCCGTTCGAATGCGCTCGGCGCTATCGTTAATCGGCGTCACCGCCGCGCCGCCCCGCGCAACCGCTTGTCCCTGATACGCTTCCGGGAATATTTCCGCCGCCGGTTTCGGCTTGGAGAAATAATAGCCCTGGCCTTCCTGGCAGCCCAACGCGCTCAGATACGCCGCATCTTCAGCATGTTCGACGCCTTCGGCGATGACTTTCATGCCGAAGCTCGCGCCCAGGCTCAAAATCGCCTGCACGATCGCTTGCGAGTTGGCGCTGGCGCGAAGATCACGCACGAAGCTCTGATCGATTTTGATCTTCGTGAACGGAAAATTGCGCAGATAGCTGAGCGACGAATAGCCGGTGCCGAAATCATCCATCGACAGGCCGACGCCCAAAGCGCGCAGACTGTTCAGGGTCGACAACACCGATGAATCTTTTTCCAGCAACAACGCCTCGGTGATTTCCAGCTCCAGCCGGTGCGGCGGCAGACCGGACGCGGCCAAAGCCTGCAACACCGTTTCGAGCACGTTGCAGCTCTTGAATTGGATCGGCGACAAGTTCACCGCGACCTTGGCCTCGCTCGGCCACAAGACAGCGTCCTGACAGGCTTGGCGCAGCACGAACTGGCCGATCGCGGCGATCAGACCGGTGTCTTCAGCGACCGGAATGAACACACCGGGTGGAATTTGACCGCGCTTCGGATGCGTCCAACGCACCAAAGCTTCACAGCCTGCGATTTTCCCCGTCTCCAATGTCACCAGCGGCTGGTAATGGACGCAAAGCTCACCGCGCGAAATGGCGCCGCGCAATTCAAACTCAAGGTTGCGGCGCTCCTGCAGGTGCCGGTCCATGGATGGCTCAAAGAACTGATGCACGCCACGGCCACGGCCTTTGGCCGCGTACAGCGCGAGATCGGCATTCTTCAAAAGCCGGTCTGGATCGCTGCCGTCACGTGGCGCGACCGATATCCCAACGCTGGCGCCGATCAGAATTTGGTGACCTTCGATGTCAAACGGAAGGCGCACATCCTGCACGATGCGTTCGACCAATGGCGTGACGACTTCTTCCACGTCCGGGCGATCCAGGATGATGGCAAATTCGTCGCCGCCCAAGCGCGCCGCCAGCGCGCCTTGCGGCAGACATTGCTGAATGCGCCGGGCCACGTGCTGAAGCAACTTGTCGCCGATGGAATGGCCTAGCGTGTCGTTGACGCCTTTGAACTCGTCCAGATCGAACAACAGGATCGCAAACGGCGCTTCGGAATCGCGCTTTAGAATCGCTTCGACGCGTTCGCGGAACAAGACCCGGTTCGGCAGATTGGTGAGCGCATCGTGCCGCGCCATATGCACCAAGCGCGCTTCCGAGCGGCGGCGTTCGGTTATGTCGATGGCCGCCAAGAGAATCGACGGACGCCCCTCGTGCATCATACTGCGCGAGTAAACGGCGACTTCGATCTGAGAGCCGTCCGCTTTACGGTGTTTCCACGAGCCGTCTTGCGGTCCGTGCCGCGGCGACGTCGCGCCCAAACGCATCGTGTCCGCCGCGTGCAACTCTTGAATCGGCATGCCAAGAAGGTCCGCGGCGCGATAGCCGTAGTGCTCGCAGGCGGAATCGTTCGCGGCCGCGATGCGGTTTGTTTCCTCGTCATAGAGGAACATCGGAATGGGATTGTTCTGGAACAGAAGCCGGAAGGATTCTTCCTTCGCCTTCATTTCCGTGACGTCGACGCGCAGACCGATAATGGAGCCGTCCTCAAGACGGCGCTCTTCGATCATAATCCAGCGGCCGTCCGACAGCACCTGTTCGTGCGGCTCGCCGGGATTCTGCATCTTCGCTAGGCGCTCGGCGATCCATTCTTCTTCGCGGCCCGCCGCCTCCGGATAATCGCCGCGCTCAACACCGATGCGGAGCGTGTCCTGCATGCGCGCGCCAGGCACGAAGAGATCCGCGCTCTTGGTATAGATTTCCGAATATCGCTGGTTCCAAAGAATGTAGCGTCCGTCAGGGTCCAGAAACACCACGCCTTGCGGCATGGCGTCGATGGCGAGGCGTAAACGGCGCTCCGCCATTTTGGCTTTGCGGTGCGC
>JBEVJO010000223.1:0-6543 GCA_040510175.1 Caulobacterales bacterium | reverse complement strand
ACCTCGCCTAACCGCGCCTTCAGCGCCCCTTTCTCCTTTCCAGCGCTTCGCCGCGTGTGGCCAGAGGCGGCAATGAAATTACAAAAAATACATCGTATGCGATATAATCGCGCTTGACTCATCGTTGCGACCTCCGTATTTAGATCGTGTCCGATTTAAACGGATACGTTACAACATCAAACTGAAGGAACAGACCATGACTGCCAAGACCATCTATTCTGGAACCACTCACAATGTTGGCGGGGCCAACGGCTACACCCGCAGCGCTGACGGCTTCCTGGACCTCCAATTGTCTGACCCGCACCCTGCCGCTGAAAACTTCTTCGGCGCCGCTTGGTCTGGCTGCTTCATCGGCGCGATCGGGCTTGCCGCCGCGCAGAAGAAGGTGGCGCTGCCCGAGACCCCGACGGTCGACGCGAAGATCGACCTGCTGATGGAAGGCGCCGAGTTCTTCCTGCGCGCCAGGCTCGACGTCACGGTTCCAGGCATCGACATCGAACTGGCCCGAGACTTGGTCCATCGTGCGCACCAGATCTGCCCCTATTCGAAGGCGACGCGCGGCAACATCGAGGTTGAAGTGAATGTGCTTGAGCCAGCTTTCGCCTGATTCCGACCCAACGACCGGACGGCGCTCAGCGATGGGCGTCGTCCAAGCTCTTCCGATTCAATCGGATGCGCTTTAGGTGAACAATATTATTTGCTGGAGCAGGCTCTATGGCGCGCACTAAAAATCCGCAGAAGCCCGTCAAGCTGGGCGATTTCCTTTGCTTTGCGGTCTATTCGGCCAATCTTGCGTTTGGACGCGCCTATCGGCCGATTCTCGACGAGCTGGGTCTGACCTACACACAATATGTGACGCTGGTCGCACTCAGCGAAGAAGACGAGCAGACGGTTGGCGACTTAGGAAACAAGCTTTTCCTCGAATCCAACACGCTGACCCCGATCCTCAAGAAGCTGGAGCAGCTGGGGCTGGTCGGCCGTCGTCGCGATCCGGCGGACGAACGCCAGGTCCGCGTCAACGTGACTCCCGCGGGCCGCAAGCTGCAGCAACAGGTCCAAGGTAACGCCCACGAGTTGATCGAAGCAGCGGGCCTGGGTGACGATTTCGCCAAGGTCCAGCAGAGCGTGGCCAAACTGCGCGACAATTTGCTGCTCGCGACGAAGAATAGCTAACTCATCGGATAAGGCGATTTCACGCTCGTTGGTGCTGATCGAAAGTTCGGCTGACTGCTTCACACCTTCCGCTCAAGTCTCGCCCAACCGCTCCTTCAGCGCTGCGTTCTCCTTTTCCAGCGCCTCTATGCGCGCGGTGAGCGGCGCCAGGTCGGCGGCGGTGAAGCGCGGCGTGAAGTGCTGCGGGCAGTTCCAGTCGAGCGCCGCGACCTCCACCACGAAGACACGCTCGATTGCTGCTTTGTAGTTTAGTGCGGCGAAGCGGGCGATCACGTCTGGCTCTTCATCCTTTGTTCGGACGGCAATATGGCCGAGCGCCTTCAGGCGCGATTTCCTGGGATAGTCGATAAAGAAGAACGCCGCGCGATCATCCCCGGCTAAATTGCCGAGGCTGATATATTGCCTGTTGCCGCGAAAATCGGGGAAGGCGAAGCGGCGCTCGTCCAACACCTGGATAAATCCCGGCGGTCCACCCCGATGCTGCACATAGGGCCAGCCGCTTTGCGAAATGGTGGCCATGAAGAAGTGATCCTGCGCCGCCAGAAATTCCGCTTCGTTGGCGCCGAGCGTGAAGTCGCGGTCGTTCTGCGCCATGCGCTCGGCGAATTCGCGCGCGCCGTTTTGCGCCTGGGCCTGCTTCACATTGTCGGTGAAAAGGATGTCGGCGTAAGGATAGGACATGGAACCCTCATTCTCGGCCGCGCTTTTCTTTGACGGGATCTGGCCTAATTAATCCAGAGCGGCAGCGAGCGAAACAGGACATATGAATTCATTGTCGAAACGGCAAATCCTGATGGGCTTGGGTCTCGCGCCGCTTTTGCAGGCGTGCTCGCCGCTCAATCTGTTCAACACACTGGCGCCGAAAGACAAGGACTCCCGTTTGCTGCGGGCGAACGTGCCCTATGGCGAGGGAAAGCGCCGCACCTATGATGTTTATGCGCCGGACGGCATGACGGGCCCCCCGCCTGTTCTGGTGTTCTTTTATGGCGGCGGTTGGAGCGGGGGATCGAAAGACAGCTATGTCTGGGCCGGGCGCGCTTTGGCGGCGCTGGGCTATGTGACCGTGCTGCCGGATTACCGGCTGGTGCCTGAGGTGCATTATCCGGCCTTTGTCGAGGATTGCGGCGCGGCGGTGCGCCACGTGATGGCCAACGCCGAGGCCTATGGCGGCGATGCGTCGAGGCTGGCGCTGATGGGCCACTCGGCCGGCGCGTACAATGCGATGATGGTGGCGCTTGTGCCTGAATATCTCGGATTGAAGCCGGGCGCGCCGAGCCCGGTCAAAGCGATGGTCGGCGTGGCGGGGCCTTACGATTTTTTACCCTTCGACCCCGGATTTGCGGCCGACGCGTTCGGCCAATGGCCAAAGCCGGAAGAAACGCAGCCGGTCAATCACGTCCACAAAACCAACACCAAATTCTTGCTGCTCTATAGTCTGGCCGACAAAACCGTGGGACCGAAGAATGCGATCTCATTGGATAAGAAGTTGAAGGCGGCGGGCGCCGGCGTGCAGAGCATCGCTTATGAAAAACCATCGCATACGGAGATTATGGCCGCGCTCTCGGTGCCGTTCCGCTCCAAGGCGCCGACCTTGAAGGATACGCACGATTTTTTGGCGGCGAATGTTTGAAGGTTGAATGGAGTGGGGCGTCGCGGTGGTTTGCGAACACCTAAAAGATTTAGAGCAGGAAATGCTTGCGCGCGGCGTGAAGGAAACTTTTCGCGGCGCGGCCTGGAGCCGGAATTGCCGCGAATGGGCTTATTTCGATTGCTTCCTTGATTTGCCTGCCTTGCGTGCGCGCTTTCACTTTGCACCGTGCGTGATCGACCACATCCATCGCGGCACGCATGACGGTCAGGAAGCAGGGCTGGTGTGCGAGCAATGCTGGGATGCGATCATGGGCGTGCATCCAGCGGATGCGGAAGGGCGGCTGCTTTATCGCTGACAGCGGTCTGCCGTCGATCCATCTCGCGGACTGTCCGCCTTGAAGCCTAATTCACGAGCACCGGCGCTTGGCGCAGGTAAGCGTCGCTTGTAAGTTGCTTGACGATGAAATCAGCAACATCCGCGCGGGCAATCACACCGTTCCTCCAAGCCTGTGGACTGGTCAATATCCGATATTTGCCCCCGGCTCGGCCATTGGTGAGAACGCCTGGGCGGACAATGACCCAATCGAGGCTGCTCTCTATGATTTGCCTTTCTTGAATGTCTTTGTCGGCATAAGCGCGCCCAAAAACGAGATCGAACGCGATCCGTTGGAGCGGACCAATGGCCGATCGGCTCTCACCTGCGCCAAAACCGGTTACGCTGATCAATCGGCGCACGCCCGCTTCGCGCATCAGGGGCAAGAGTGTTGCGGTTGCCGTCGAGAACAAGTCGATTGGGCCGGTCAGCATTTTGACGTTTGCTGGAATCCCGAGGGTCTGAATGACCGCGGTCGCGCCCTTGAGGGCGGCGCGTATATCATCGGCTTTTCGCGCGTCTCCGATCACTTTTCTGAGATTGTTGTGCTCGATCGGTATGCGATCCGCCGATCGTGCAAGCGCGACCACCGAATGCCCGCGCTCCAAAGCCAGTTTTGTGGCCGCGAGTCCGATTCCGCTGCTGGCGCCCACAATTAGCACTGTCATTATCGACTCGCTTACGTTGATCAAGAAGAGGACGGTGTGCAGCCCTTTAGCGTGCTGTCTGTCTCCGCCAGACCAGAGCCAGCCGTTCCGCAGGAACCACCTTGGACCTTGTTATATGGCCGAAGGCTGTTAGCGGCGAATTAGGCTTATCAGCATTTCGCCCCGATGACAGCCCAAGCTCGGCTCACTTAGCTTGTGGGGCTGGGCGCTTTTTCAGCGCTGAACACCAACGCCGCGTCTTGAAACGCCGCGCGATAGCGTTCCAGCTTTTCCGCCGTGATGGTGCGGTAGCCCATCACGGGTTCGACCACGACGAATTTGCCGGGCTCGTAACCGACAACCAGCAGATAGTGATCGACCATGCCCGCCTTGGACCATTCGGACGCTTTGGCGGCGCGGGAGATCATGAAATTCCGGGCCGTCCCCAGCACCGGCACGTCGCCGCCGGGCAGAATGACTTGCTGCACGTATATGGACGGCAGGCGCACCGGGATCAAAACCGGGCGGCCTTTTTCCAGTTCGGCGATCAAACCTTTTTCAGGAATGCTGACGGCGCTCGCCAGCAAATTTTGTTGTGCGGCGAGCGTCATCAATTCGGCCATCGAATAACCAGAGGGCGATACGGGCGGCTGCGCGCGATACAATTCAGAACCGACGATCGTGCCGGGGCCGCGCCAATAATTGATCAGGCTCGCCAACGCATGGGCGCCGCAGGATGGGCCTTCGGTCTGACGGTCGTGAATGACGGGAAGAACCAGCGTATCTTGCGGCTTCACTTTGCGGTCGGCAAATTCGAAGCTGTTGCGGCCGGTGTTTTTTGCGAACGCTTGTGCGTCCGACGCCGGCCGCGTCGCGCATCCTGCGACGGCAAGCGCCGCAATCAGAGCGAAGTGGCCGGCGTGGCGATGCATATCAGACCGCATTCACGAAAAGTAGGTGCCGGTTTTCCGTGAGAATGCGGTCTAATTTTTTAATTAGCGCATTTGCGGACACAAAACCGGCCTCCACTTTTGTTGCAAATGCGCTACGAGACGGCGAGCGCGATCACGACAACGCCGGCAAGGATGCCGATCAGTAGCCACTGATTGTCGGTGATGCCCGCTTGATACTTCGCAGCTTCGGCTGTCGACAGCACCTTCACTTCATAGCCCTGCTTTTGCAGATCGACCGCACGATTGGCGGCGGCTGAATCAAGGCCGTAATTTTGCAGATCCTGCGCGCTAAAAGTTTGTGCTGGTGCGCTGCGGAACGGCGCCGCTTCACCAGCATAAGCAGGCATCACAGCGATCTGACCAAAAGCCAACGCGAGCGCTGCGGCGGCGGCAAAATGTTTTGTCATGGAAATCCCCTTCGATTGAGCACAATCAAGGTGTCGCGGCCGCAGGGTGCGGCCCCACCGAGGTGCGAAACGCTCAGAAAACGCGATAGTTCCCGAGCATATGCCGTTGAGGAAGTGCGCTAGGGTTAAATTTACACAGACAGACGGCGCGCGAAATAATCGCGCGCCGTTGTTCATAAACTACTCTAGTTTTAGTCAGCGAGGGTGCCCGCGATCGCGCCACCCGCAGCGCCGATGGCCGCACCGCGTTTCGCATCGCCGTCGCCGGTATTATTACCGATGGCCGCGCCCGCCGCGCCGCCCGCGGCGGCGCCGCCCAAAGTGCTGCAAGCGCTGACCGACATCATCCCTAACGCTAGGGTTGCGGCCAAAATCATTTTCATGTTGCGCGAACGCATGGGTTTCTCCTTCGAAATATTCGCAGGAAAAACGCGAGGCGCCTCACTTAGTTCCAATTTTGAAAATCAGCCTTTCGGCGCGTTTTTCACTAAGGCTTCGACACGCGGAATGCCGATGGCGCTAATGGCGCGCTTGACGTCATCGCCGGTGACATTTTGTCCTTCGGCGGACAATGCGATGCGATCCGAAACGACGACTGAATAACTCGCGGTCTTGGCGGTTTTGTCGGCTTCCTCGATGGTCATGCGGCCATCGACCTTGCCGGTTTTCGAATAGGATGTTTCGGTCTCCTGCGAGGCTTCGACGCCGAACGCGCTCGCCATGCCCATCAATGCGCCTGCGCCCGCCATATCGACCACGCTGAGCTGGATGGAGCTGTCGCCGCTTGTATATACGCCTTCGGCCGTGGCGCCGCTGAAGCCCATCGCGCCGCCGGAGCCGGTCGACATCGCGGTGCGCGTAAAGCCGCCGGGCAGGGTTTCCGGCAACAGGCTTTTCAATGTGTCGGTGGGCAGCGCTGGAATGTTCTTTCCGGCTTCCATGTTTTTCGCCATCGTCTCAAGCTTATTCAAGTCCCCCTGTTTCACTTCGCCAAGGCCCGGAATGGATATCGTGGCGTTGGGATCGGCGTGGTGGGCGAAGGGACGCCCAGCGCCGAACGGCAGCGCATTCGAGACCGCGGCTGTGACCGTGGACAGCACGATGCCGATGACGATGGCGCAGACCATCACGGCAGCGGTGTATATGCCGGCCTTCTCGTTCGGCGCCTTCATCAAACGCGGCAGACCGCGATCCAGGAGATAAATTGAATAGAGGCCGAGCAGGCTGAGCACCATAAGCGCCGGCAGGATTGCGAACAAACCGGCCAGCCACCCGGCCGTCGCCGAATAGATCGCCGTCTGCGTTGCTTTCAATTCGTTGCGCTGTCCGCCGAAATTCGTGGCGAGAAAGTCGATGATCTTGCTCAGGATCCAGACGCCGACGAGCATGAACACGAAGGA
>JBEVJO010000222.1:0-7535 GCA_040510175.1 Caulobacterales bacterium | reverse complement strand
CGAAGACCAGGGGCGTGTCTTCGCTCAGCAGAGCATCGAGATACTCGGACTGCGCGCCGGCGCGCGCATCGACGATGCCGCGCCGCCCTGGCAACAAAATGCGCGCAGGTTGGCCGCCGCCTTTAGTGACGCGCACGATCTCGGCGCGGACTTCCGAGGCCCCCACATTTTCGCCGCGCTCCAAACGCTCCGCCAAATGCTGTAACGCGGTTTGCGCCAGGCGCGCGTCATTGGCTTCGCCTTGCACTTCAATGCCGCCGCCTTGGCTTTCGGCCCTCACGCCAAAAGCGTTTTCAATCAAAGCGAGGTGGCTGTGATGGGGGCCGCACAAATCACGTAAGTGCGCCGGATCGGGGATAAGAAGCGTGAGCCGGACCGAAGAGTCCTTTTTCTGCTGGCTCAAATCATGGCCTCCGATAAAGCCGGAATTCCGCGAATGCTGTTCAGCGATCCGCTATTGATCTTTACGTCGATGATCTTGCCGATAGCGGACGCCGGCCCATCGACATGCACCGATTGCAAATACGGGCTTTTGCCGAACAGCTTGCCGCTTTTCTTACCTTGCTCTGTGATCAGCACCGGCAGCGTGCGCTCTGCGCAGGACTCATTAAAAGCGCGCTGCTGATCCTGCAGCAATGTCTGGAGGCGCGTTAGGCGTTCACTCTTCACGTCTTCGGGAATTTGCAATTCCATCGAAGCGGCAGGCGTGCCGGGGCGGCGTGAATATTTGAAAGAGAACGTCTGCGCGTAGCCAACCGCACGGACCAATTCCATTGTCGCCTCGAAATCGGCATCGGTTTCACCCGGAAAGCCGACGATAAAATCAGACGACAGAGCAATGTCCGGTCGGGCGCCGCGGATATGATCAATCAATCGAAGATAGTCATCCGCGCTGTGGCCGCGATTCATCGCTTTCAAAATGCGGTCTGATCCCGACTGCACAGGCAGATGCAGGAACGGCATCAATTGCGGCAGGTCGCCATGCGCGGCGATCAGCTCGTCATCCATATCGCGCGGATGGGATGTCATGTAGCGCAGGCGCTCCACGCCTTTGATCTGCGCGAGCTGGCGCAGCAATTGCGCCAGAGACCAGACGCCGCCATCCGGCGCTTCGCCCGAATACGCATTGACGGTCTGACCGAGCAGCGTGATCTCGCACACGCCCGAGGCGGCGAGCTTTTCCGCTTCGCTGAGAATTTGCACTGCGGGCCGGGAAAACTCGGCGCCGCGCGTATAAGGCACCACGCAGAAGGTGCAGAATTTATCGCAACCTTCCTGAACCGACAAAAAGGCGGCGGGGCCATCGACGTTACGCTCAAGGGGAAGCGCGTCGAATTTTTCCACCGGATCGAAAGCGGTCTCCAAGACGCCACCGGCCGCTCGTGTCGCTTTCGCAACGAGTTCCGGCAGTTTGTGAATGCCCTGCGGTCCAACCACGATATCGACCTGCGGCGCCCGGCGCATGATCTCCGCGCCCTCGGCTTGCGCGACGCAGCCCGCCACGGCAATCGCCATCGGCGCGCCGGTCTTGGCTTTCTCATTCTTAAGGATGCGCAGGCGGCCGAGGTCTGAATAGACTTTTTCACCGGCCTTTTCGCGGATGTGGCAGGTGTTCAACACCACAAGATCGGCGCCGTCGGGCTGTTCCACAGGAACGAAACCCAGAGGCTGAAGCACGTCCCGCATTCGTTCTGAATCGTAAACGTTCATCTGGCAGCCATAGGTTTTGATGAAGAGGCGCTTTGGCTGCTGTTCCGGCGCGGCGGTCATTCGTGTCCCTTAGGCGCGTGCTACGCCTTGTAAAACAAGGCTTATGCGGCAATTACCCCGTCTTTGGCAAGAAGCCGCGCCGGGTCATTCAGTTCCGCCGGATCCGCCGATTGCGCGAAAGACGTCCGCCGCGCGCTGATCTGCAAGGAATTTTTAACGCGGCGCACCCGACAAAACCGAAGTCGATGACCGGGGGCCTATATGGAAATCGCTTTATTTCTCGTGTTTCCAGTCCTGGCAGCGATCGCCGCGATTTATGACGCGGCCAGCATGACCATTCCGAACTGGCTCAACGCCGTCATTGCCGCGCTGTTTATACCTGTCGCGCTGGCGGCCCATTGGAGCTTGCCTGCAATCGGCACGCACTTGGCGCTTGGCGTTGTCGTGTTTTTGATCGGCGCGGGCCTCTTCTTTGCGAAAGTCATGGGTGGCGGCGACGTCAAGATGATCGCGGCCTGCTCGGTCTGGGTCGGATTGCCGATTTCGAGCCTCCTCGGATTTCTTGCCGCGACAGCCATAGCCGGCGGCGTATTGGCCGCATTCGCTTTGGTCGCCCGACGGATCACGCCCGCGGGACTCTCGGAAGCGGGTTGGGCGCGCTGGCTGACGGAGCGCCGGGCGGGTCTGCCTTACGGCGTGGCGATCGCCGTCGGCGGCGTCTTCGCCTGGATGAATTCAGATCTGGGCGCGAGCCTTCAAACTCGCTTCGGATGATTTGGGACGCATTAACCATACCTTAGGCGAACGGTGTTTTGGTTAATTTGCGGATTAATCTGCTGGCCGATTTTAGGGGGGCCTTGTGTCTTTAGCACGTATACTGATCCTTGCAGGGGCGGCTCTGGCGGCGATTTTCGCCGCTGTGCTGGTCAACAATGCCGGATCGAACCGGGCTCCTGTCGAAAAAGCCGAAGCCACGGGCCCAAGCGTGCTGGTCGCCGCCAAGCCCATTGCCGTCGGACAAAAAATTTCGCCCGAGGATTTGGCGTGGCGCGCTTGGCCCGCAGACGGCGTCGGCGCCGGCATGGTGACGAAGGAAACCGATCCGCAAGCAATGGAAACCACGGCGGGCGCTTTCGCCCGAACCGACATTCCGGCTGGCTCTCCCCTTTTCGCCAATCAATATGTTAAGGCGGGCGTCTCGCACTTCATGGCGGCGGTGCTGAAGCCCGGCGCTCGGGCCGCGTCAGTGCCGATCTCCGATGAATCCGCTTCAGGCGGCTTTATTTTGCCGAACGATCGTGTCGACGTGGTTCTCACGAAGGAGGTCGACGTACAAATGCCGTCGACGGCCGGCGGCACACAAACGGTAAAAAAGGTCATTTCGTCAACGGTGTTGCAGAACGTTCGCGTTCTAGCGGTCGATCAAACTTACAAGGACGCCAAGGAAGGCGAGGCGCTGAAGGGCGCGACCGCGACTTTGGAGCTTTGGCCGCGACAGGTTGAAACGCTGGAAAAGGCTAAGAAACAAGGAGAGGTCGCATTAACGCTGCGAAGCGTAGGCGACGGACCTGCTGAATCCGGCGGCAGCGGAAGCATGGTGGCGTCGGCGAGCGATGGCGACGAAGCGCAGCATGCCGCGATCCGGGTGCACGGCTTCTCCTATTCATCGGAGGCCATGACCGAACAATGAGACGGCTCCGCTTCAACTCCAGACAAATCGTCGCGACAACCAAAGCGTCGTTGATGTCGGCGCTATTGCTGAGCGCCTCGTCATCCGCTTTCGCGCAGATGCCGCCAGCGTCGGCGTCATCATTGAAACTCGCGGCGGCGGAAAAACCTTCCGTCGATACGCGCATCAGCGAGCCTGGCCGCACTTCTGTCTCGCGCAGCGTAAGCCTCGGCACCGGCAAGACGCTGATTGTTGAACTGCCAGCCGATGTTCGCGACGTCATTGTCGGTAACCCCAAGGTCGCGGAAGTCGTGATGCGAACGACGCGCCGGGCATTTATCGTCGGCGGTTCTCCTGGCGAGACAAGCGCATTTTTCCTCGACTCGTCTGGGCGCCAAATTCTGAATCTCGAACTGAAAGTCGGACGCGATTCCGGCGCTTTGGAAGAAGTGATCGGCCGTTTGACGCCGAGCGCGAAAATCAAAGTCGAGACCGTCGGCAAGAACGTCTATCTGTACGGCACGGCGCCGGACGCTTCCACTGCGGATCGCGCTTTGCAGATTGCACGCGCGTATGTGGAAGAACCAAAGTTCGCCCAGTCCTTCATTTCAATCGAAGGCCAAGAGCAGGTCCTTCTGCGCGTTCGCGTGGTTGAAATGCAGCGAACCCTATTGAAGCAACTAGGCTTCAATCTGGACGCATCCAATTTCCTCAATCAGCTGGTCGGTGAAGACGACTTCTTCAACATTTCGTCGTCCTACGGCTATTCGATCGCGGGCGCCGCGTTAAGCGGGCTGAGCGGCAAGGCGGGTACTGCTAAAACCGTGCTGCAGCCGGAAAGCGTGTCTGTGTTGTCGCCGTTGGGCGGCTCCTACGATCCGGCTGGCGGTTTAACCGGCGTGGCCGGTTATCAGCTCAATTCGGACGGCTCGGTGAAGTACGGCGCCGGCAAGCTTGTCAGCAGCAGCAAGACCGAAGCCTCCATTCAGGCGTTTGAACGCGCCGGTTTGATGCGCACGCTGGCTGAACCCAATCTTACGGCAGTGTCCGGCGAGTCGGCGAAATTCCTGGCGGGCGGCGAATTTCCCGTGCCCGTGGCGCAGGACCGCGAAGGCGGCATCAGCGTTTCATTCAAGCCATATGGCGTGGGACTCGGTTTTACGCCGATCGTGCTATCGAAGGGACGAATCTCGCTACGCGTCTCAACAGAGGTCAGTGAGCTGACCAATGAAGGCGCGGTTCGTCTTGGCGACCGCCCAATTGTGAACGCGGATGGCGAAATCACCGACGTGGTGCGGGGCCTGACCATTCCGGCGCTGAATGTTCGCCGCGCGGAAACGACCGTTGAAATGCCGTCGGGCGGAAGCTTGATGATGGCGGGTCTTATCCGCGAAACGTCAAAGCAGGCGATCGAAGGCATCCCCGGCGCGAAGGATATTCCGGTGCTTGGAACGCTGTTCCGCAGCCGCGACTTCTTCAACAACGAGACCGAGCTGGTGGTAATTATTACGCCTTATCTCGTGAAGGCGGTCACCATGGATAAGCTGAAGACGCCGGCGGACGGCGTGCAGACGGCCAGCGACCTTGAGACCATCCTCTTCGGGCGTCTCAACAAAAAATCGAAAAAGCCTGAGGGCGCGGACGGCGACAAGGGTCTTAAGGGCCCCTTTGGTTTCAAGCTTGATTGAGGGACGAAGGATGAAGCGCTCAACAGGCAAGGTTCTGATCTCGGCATTCCAAATTGCCGGCGTGGCTGCAAGCCTCGGCGTCGCGGGCTGCGCAACCAGCAAAAGCGACGCTTTCGCCACCAAGACCAATTTGGATATGCATCCGATCAAGGTGCACCAGGATGTGGCGCGGCTGGAAATCGGCGTCCAACCTGGCGACGCTGGCTTGAAGCCACAGGATATAAGCGCCCTGGAAGCGTTTGCCGCAGATTATCGCGATCGCGGCCGCGGGGCCATGGTGATGAGCCTCCCCGCCGGCGCAACAAATTCCGACGCCGCGACGCTCATCGGGGACGATATTCGCCGCAATCTGTACGGATTGCTGCCGAGCGCCGACAAGGTCGCCACGGGAACATACGATTCTAAAGGCGCTGTAGCGCCGATCGTGCTGAGCTTTGAGCGCTATGTCGCCGACATAAAGGATTGCCCGTCGGCTGGCCAAGCGAACCTCGCTCAATCTTGGGACAACAAGCCGAGCCCCGGTTTTGGCTGCGCCATCAACTCCAATATAGCGATGATGTTGGTCGATCCGGGCGATGTCGTCTCGCCGCCGGCCTCAACTCCGTCCGATGCGGGACGGCGGTCGGCAGTGTTCGACAAATATCGTGAGGGCAAGCCCACGGGCACGGAACGCAGCAAAGACGATCGTGGCGTAATCAGTACAGCGGTGGGCGAATGACGACGAATCCGGCGAACCCGTCAGAAGCTTGGAAGCCCGAGCTTGATGACGAAAGTGCGATGGTGGAGTTCGAACCGCTGCAGGGAGCGGAGGCTCCGCCATTCTTGAATACTGCCGACGATGTCGAAGCAGAAGAAGAAGCCGAAGAAATTCTCGAAACAGCTGAAACCGTCGACTTCTCATCGCTTGAAGGAATAAGCGTCGAAGAAGAGCCGCTGGCGGACGCGCCGCCGCCATTTGAACTGCTTGAAAGCGGTGGGATGAGCGCGGTTCTGGAGGCCTCGGCGGTCAGCGCTCTCATGGATCTGCCCGAGCCACGCGGCGCCGATGGCGCGCTGCTCGGCGACATTACGCTCCCACGCATTTCTATTCATGCCTTCATCGAAAACGTCACCACCGCGCAGATGCTACAGGCAGCGGCAAGCGACCGGCGATTGGCGAAAGCGGCTTTCAATGTCACGATGGGCGGTATTCCGGCCGCCATTTTACATCTGGGCGCGCAGCAAAGCGCCAATCTGATCGTGGTGGAGAGTGTTGCGCCGGCGGCGAAACTCCTGGCGGACCTGGACCACTTGGCGGAATTCTGCGACGCGAACACCAAAGTGATCGTGATCGGCCAGCAAAACGACATCGCGCTCTATCGCGAATTGATGCGCCGCGGCGTTTCCGAATATCTGGTGCCGCCGATGCATCCGCTGCATTTCATCCGCGCGGCGGCGAATTTGTATGGAGACGCGACAGCGCCGTTCGTCGGCCGCTCGATTGCGTTTGTGGGCGCTAAGGGCGGCGTTGGTTCATCCACGATCTGTCACAACATCGCCTGGAGCATGGCCAATCGGGTCGAGGTCAACACGACCTTGGTTGATCTCGATCTGTCCTTCGGAACTTCGGGCCTGGACTTCAACCAAGACGCAACGCAAGGCGTTGCCGAGGCGCTGGCGAGTCCGGACCGTGTTGACGATGTCGTGCTCGACCGTTTGCTCACCCGCTGCTCCGAACATTTGACGTTGTTTTCGGCGCCGGCGAGCGTCGATCGTTCTTTCGAGTTTCCTTCGGCAGCCTACCAGATCGTCATCGAGCGCGTGCGCCGCGCAGTGCCTTATGTCGTGCTTGATTTGCCGCACGTCTGGGCGCCTTGGGTCCGGCAAAGTCTCAGCGACGCTGACGATGTTGTAATCGTGTGTACGCCGGATCTGTCTTGCTTGCGGAACGCCAAAAACCTGCTCGACGTTCTGCGCACGGCGCGCGCCAATGACGCGCCGCCAAAGGTGATTCTGAATATGGTCGGCGTGCCGAAGCGCCCGGAAATCCCAGTGAAGGATTTCGGCGAAGCCTTGGGCATCGCGCCGATTCTCGTGTTGCCTTTCGAAGCGCAGATTTTTGCGCAGGCGGCCAATAATGGGCAGATGCTGGCTGAGGTTGGCCCGCAATCCAAAACCGTTGAAGGCATCGAATACCTCGCCGCGCACCTGACGGGGCGCGCAGCGCCCGCCAAGCGTACGGGATTGTTGTCAAAGCTCAGTCTGGCGAAGCGGTGAGGGTTTAAATGTTCGGCCGCAAAGGGGCAGATTCGCCAGCGACGTTTGGCGCCGCACCCGCGGCACCAGCGGCGGCCGGGGTTGCAATTGCTGAAGCGCCCGCGCGCCCAAAGGCTCCGGCCGCTAGCCCGGTCGCGCGCCTTGAGGCCGCGCCCGAAAAGTCCAATAAGCCTTCGATTTCCTTCGAAGAACCCGCGGCGCCGCCACAGCAG
>JBEVJO010000221.1:0-9677 GCA_040510175.1 Caulobacterales bacterium | reverse complement strand
CTATCTGACGGCCTCACCATTCCAAGCCCCCCAAGGAACCTGCCCGTGGCCGCCCAATATATTTTCCAGATGCAGAAGCTCACCAAGGCCTATCCGGGCGGCAAAAAGGTGTTCGAAGGCATCTTTCTGTCGTTCTACCCGGACGCCAAGATCGGCGTGGTCGGCGTCAACGGCTCGGGGAAGTCGACCCTCCTGAAGATCATGGCCGGGCTGGACAAGGATTTCACCGGCGAAGCCAGCGCCGCCGCCGGCACCAAGGTCGGCTTTCTGGAGCAGGAACCGCAGCTCGATCCGGAGAAATCGGTTTGGGACAATGTCGTCTCCGAATGCCCGGAGAAAATCCTCGTCGATAAATTCAACGAAGTCTCGATGAAGATGGCCGAGGACTATTCGGATGAACTCATGGAGGAGATGACCAAGCTCCAGGAAGAGATCGACGCCAAGGACGCCTGGGACATCGATTCCAAAATCAACATGGCGATGGAGGCCTTGCGCTGCCCGCCGCTCGACGCTGACATTTCCAAGCTCTCGGGCGGCGAGCGCCGCCGCGTCGCTTTGTGCCGGCTGCTGCTGTCCAAACCGGACATGCTGTTGCTCGATGAACCGACCAACCACCTCGACGCCGAATCCGTGGCGTGGCTGCAGCACCATCTGGAAGAGTTTCCGGGCTGCGTGATCGTGGTGACGCACGATCGCTATTTCCTCGATCAGGTGACAAAGTGGACGCTGGAGCTCGATCGCGGCAAGGGCATTCCCTACGAAGGCAATTACTCGTCCTGGCTGGAACTGAAGGCCAAACGCTCCGAGCAGGAAGCGCGCGACGACGAAGGCAAGAAAAAAGCGCTCAGCCGCGAGTTGGAGTGGGTGCGTAAAAGCCCAAAAGCCCGTCAGGCCAAATCGAAGGCGCGCCTCAGCGCCTATGAGGAAATGCGCGACGCCGCCGAGCGCGAAAAAGTGTCGACCGCGAATATCCAGATCCCGCCCGGGCCGCGCCTTGGCCAGAACGTCATCGAGGCCAAAGGTCTCGGCAAAGCCTATGGCGACAAATTGCTGTTCGAGGATCTGAGCTTCAAACTGCCGCCCGGCGCGATTGTCGGCATCATCGGTCCGAACGGGGCCGGTAAATCCACCTTGTTCAAATTGATCACCGGCCAGGACACGCCCGACAAAGGCGAGATCAAGATCGGCGAGAGCGTGAAACTCGGCTATGTCGATCAGGCGCGCGATGCGCTCGACCCGAAGAAGAACGTCTGGGAAGAAGTGTCGGGCGGCCTCGACATGCTGGACATGGGCGGCAAGGAAGTGCCGAGCCGTGCCTATGTCGGCCTGTTCAATTTCAAAGGCGGCGATCAGCAAAAGAAGGTCGGTCTTCTGTCCGGCGGTGAGCGCAATCGCGTCCACCTCGCCAAGACGCTGAAGGCCGGCGCCAATGTGCTGCTACTCGACGAACCGACCAATGATCTCGACGTCGAAACGCTGCAGAGCCTGGAAGCCGCGCTGGAAGATTATGCAGGCTGCGCCGTGGTGATCAGCCACGATCGCTGGTTTCTTGATCGCCTCTGCACGCACATCCTGGCGTTCGAGGGCGACAGCCATGTCGAATGGTTCGAAGGAAACTTCGAAGCCTATGAGGAAGACAAGAAGCGCCGCCTCGGCTCGGATTCGATCATTCCAAAGCGGATCAAGTTTCAGAAGTTCGCGCGCTAAGCATCAGCGCGACGATGACCAAACAAAAGCGCCGCACATTGCTGTGCGGCGCTAGTCGTCGTCGGGGGAGTTTACGGCGCGCCTGAAGGCGCGCCGCTTTTAGATTACCAGTCGAACTGAGCGCGGAACTGGATCACGTCGGCGTCGTAATTATCACCGAGCGCGCGTTCCTTGGATTCCGCGTTCACATATTCGCCCATGAAGCGGACGTTCTTCACTGGCGTCCAGTTTACACCAAGCGTGTAGGCGGTCATTTCGCCGCCGTTGTTGCCGTTGTCGTTCAGATCGAGGAAGTCATAACGGCCGCGCAATTCCCAAGCGCCCATGCCGCCTTCCGACACCGGTGAGTTTGGCGTCAGACGGTCGAACTTGCCGCCTTTATAGTTGCGGGATTCGCCGGTGACGAACCAGCCGGCTTGCACGAAATAGGTGCTGAAGTCGTCGTCCAGGCCAGCGGGGCCCTTGGCGGTCAGCATCGTGTATTCGCCTTGGGCGTATACGGGCCCCATTTTGCCGGCTGCTTCGACGCTGTACATCGTGTCTTCATCGTAGCCAGCGCCGGTGTCCACCAAACGGCTGCCGAGATTGGTTTCTGGACGCGAACGGTAGCGGAAGGAAGCGCCGTCCTGCGCGTCACGGTAACGCACGGTGCCGCCGATATAGGCCAGGCTCGTTGGCGTGTTCACTGGCGTGAAATAGCCGTGCAAGCGATATTCCATCGACTCGTCACCGGAGGCCAGGTCGCTGTTGTTCATGGAGTCGCCGTTGACGAACGCGGACAGGCCCCAATTGTCTTGACCCGCCATCAAGCCGATGCCGAGCGTACGGCCGAAACCGAACGCTTGGTCGCCCATATTGCGTTCCATGTTCGTGCTGAAGCGCGACGAGGTCAGGCGCTCGAGCGTGTAGCCTTGGTCTTGGTTACCAAGAATGACCGACCAGGTGCTTCCGCCGACATACTCGATGTAAGCGTCTTCCCACTGGACTTCCTTGCCCGGCGCCCCAGCGGTGCCGCTGTCGGACTCTTTGCCGTTCAGCGTGACTTCGGCCTTGTACTTGAACTTGGAGTCGAATTGGCCTTCGACGCCGATCCGCGCGCGGCGGGTGCGGGTCTGGTTGAATTCGGTCGAGCCGCCGTCATCGTCAGACTGATCGAGGTTCACGTAATCGAACTGTACGCGGCCGCGCACCTTGAACTTGATATTGCCGTCCGGATCGGAGAATTCCGGCGCGCCTTTGCCGTAGGTTTCCTTCGCTTGAACGGTCGTCGCCGTGCCCAAACCAGCGACAGCGAGCAGCGCCGCACCGCCGAGCAGTGTTAATTTCGTCTTCATCGGATTGTCCCTCAGTTTCCCCTAACCCAACGGAACCCCCGTCGGACGAGGGCGCTCTAGGGCCGCTCTGTGACGTGCTCTTGAAGGATTTATCTCAGTTTGATGAAGGTGCGCCGCTGCGGCGCAAAGGTCACACTCCGCCGTACACGGTACAAATTTACCTGAGAAAACAGACTTAGCCGCCCCGCTGCAAAGCAGGTACGCGCAAATCGCTGGGCGTCACATTGTGACAGAAATAAAAAGCGCCACCCGCAGAAAGCGAAAATAGCTCCGGCGGATGACGCTTTGATGACAGCGTTAACTTTTGCTGTGAATTATCCGGCGACCGTCCAGCCTTCAGAGGTTTTGCAAAAACGATCGCCGGCAAAGTTTTCCGCTTTGCCGCCGTCAACCGACAGATCGACCTTCACGTCGCGGCAGCCGTCCATCACTGGGCCAGGAAACGCGGTCGCCGCGATCTTGTTCTTGGAGGAATTGGTCCAGCTCTTGGTTTTCGGAACGCCCGCTTTGGCGGCTTTCTTTTCCAGCGCCAGAAGTTTCGTGCGATCGTCCTGAGTCATCTTCTTGCTGATGAGGCAGCCCCCCACCGTGCCTGCGGCGGCTCCGATTGCGGCGCCTTCCAGCCGGTCGCCCTTGCCGCCGAGGATTGCGCCCAGCACGCCGCCGCCGACAGCGCCATAGAGCGCGCCTTTTTTGCACTCGTCCGAAAAGCGGTCGAGGAACATCTGCGAAGAGGCGGGCGTTGCGGCGCAGAACGCGATCGCGGCGGCGAGCGCAAACCCGGAAAGTCGTTTCATGAAGGTTTCCCCTTTTGCCCAAGCGCTGCGGAAGCGCCCCTATGATCTCATATGAAGGCCCGGCACAACGCAAGCTGAACGGGATCGGCAAAATACCCAAAACAGGGCGTTTTCGCAGGCGCAATTCTTAATGAAAAGTGAACGCGCGGCGCTGCTGTAACGATGGTGAAAGGTCTGCGAGATCGCCGTCGCAAATTTCACAAAAAACCTCTTTACAACAGGGCGGACTATCCTTACTTCGCGCTGCACCGGCGGACCTGGAAACAGAGTCCCACTAACGCCCCCTCGGCCCAGGCCACACGGGATCGCACGGAGAGCATCGGCTCTCTAATCCGCGGTCCCGGCGTAAGCTCCCAAGGGCGGACCTGGTCGAATGTCCGACTAACGCCGGCCTGGGTCAATTTCGAGCGGGGGGTCTGCATATGCGGAACTTCTCTACAGCATTGCGCGCCATTCAATCCTTGGGCGATGGCGGTCCAATTGCGTGCATTCGTCCGGAGCGCGCGGCTGCGGCCGCGCACTGGTTTCGTGCGCACTTTCCTGGCGACATTTTGTATGCCGTGAAGGCCAATCCGAGCCCATGGGCGCTCGACGCCATTTATGGCGCTGGCGTGCGCATGTTCGACGTCGCCTCCGAGCAGGAGGCCGCGTTGGTCGCCGGGCGTTTTCCGGACGCCAAATTGTGCTTCATGCATCCGGTGAAAAGCCGCCGCGCCATCGCACGCGCTTACTTCGATCTGGGCTGCCGCGTCTTCGTGCTCGACACGATCGACGAGTTGGAAAAGATTCTGGAAGAGACCCAGAACGCCGCTGACCTGACTTTGGTGGTGCGCTTGGCCGTCGCCAATGAAGGCTCGGCCATGCCGCTGACCGGCAAGTTTGGCGCGCTGCCGCACGAATCGGCCGAATTGCTCCGCCGCACACGCGCTGTCGCGGCCGAGTTGGGCGTGTCTTTCCATGTCGGATCGCAATGCATGCGGCCGCAAGCCTTCGCCAGCGCGATGATGAGCGCCAGCCGCCAGATCGTCCAAGCGGGCGTCACGGTTGACGTCGTGGATGTGGGGGGCGGCTTCCCGTCGGCCTATCCGGGTCAGAACCCGCCGCCGCTGCAGGATTATATGATCGCCATCCGTGACGCCTTCGAGGAGATGGCGGTGCTGGGCAACGCCGATCTCTGGTGCGAGCCAGGCCGCGCTTTGGTGGCCGAAGCGACCTCGATCGCGGCCCGAGTTGAGTTGCGCAAGGGCGACAGCCTGTATTTGAACGATGGCGCCTACGGCAATCTGTTCGACGCCGCGCACGCGCAATGGACCTATCCGACCCGCGTGCTGCGCAAGTCCGGCGAGACGGACGAGACGCTGCAGGAATTCCATCTGTACGGCCCGACCTGCGATTCCATGGATTCCATGCCTGGACCCTGGATGTTGCCGTCTGACGTTCGCGAAGGTGATTGGATCGAGTTCGGCATGCTGGGCGCTTATGGCGTCGCCATGCAAACCAAGTTTAATGGTTTCGGCGATACGGCCCAGGTCCAGGTCGCCGACCAGCCTTGGCCGTCACTCTATGTGGCGCGGCCGGAGGCACAGCCTGCGGTCGCAGCCGAAGAGGTCAAAGGCTCCGTGGTCCGCCTGGCGAGCCGCCAGAAAAAGACGGCGCGCCGCCGCCGCTAAGGCGCTCGCCACTGGTTTGTAAGTGGGACGATCTTGAAAGCTCTCTTCCGCAAGGAAGGGGGCTTTCTCGTTGGGGTGGAGGCGCTGTGTCACGCGCGCTTCATGAAAAAAGCAAGAAAACCCTTTATTTCTATGGGTTTTTCGATTATGTGCCCCTCGCGTTTGCGCATCAGCAAAAGAACCCCGGCGCTTCCGCCGGCCGCCGTGCGTAGAACGAGATGAGAGACGTGATGGCGAAGTCCACCGCGAAAGGCGCGCTTAAGGCCGCCGCGAAAATTGAGAAAATTGAAAAGAAGGCCGGTCAGAACAAGAAGGCCGAGCTGCTGGCCAATGTCGTTGAACACATCGACATCACTGAATTCGACGCCCGGCCGCTGATCGACGCCTGGGAGAAGATGAGCTTCTCCAGCCGCGATGCGGCGCGCGCCGCGCGTATCTTCCAGGCGATGCAGGAAGACAAGGAATGCACCGTCATCCTGACGCTGGCGGGCTCCACGTCCGCGGGCGGCTGCATGCACGTGTACCGCGACATGGTGAAGTACGGCATGGTGGACGCCATCGTTTCCACCGGCGCCTCCATCGTCGACATGGATTTCTTTGAAGCCCTCGGCTTCAAGCACTATCAGGCGCAGGAAATCCCCGACGATAATGTCCTGCGGTCGCTTTATATCGACCGCATCTACGACACCTATATCGACGAAGAAGAGCTGCAGGCTTGCGACCACACGATTAAAAAGATCGCGGACAAGCTCGAGCCAGGCGCTTACTCCTCCCGCGCCTTCATCAAGGAAATGGGCCGCTGGCTCGCCGAAGGCGGCGCCAAAAAGGAAGGCTCACTTATCCAAACCGCCTATGAGCACAATGTGCCGATCTTCTGCCCGGCCTTTGTCGATTCGTCGGCTGGCTTTGGTCTGGTGAAGCACCAGGTCGACCGCGCCAAGGCGAAGAAGCCCTATATGGTGCTCGACGCCATCGCGGACTTCCGTGAGCTCACTGACATCAAGATCAAGGGCGGCCGTTCGGGCTTGTTCATGGTCGGTGGCGGCGTGCCGAAGAATTTCGCGCAGGACACGGTCGTGTGCGCTGAAATCCTCGGCGAGGAAGCCGAGATGCACGCTTACGCCGTACAGATCACGGTGGCGGATGTGCGCGACGGCGCCTGCTCCTCCTCAACGCTGAAAGAAGCTTGCTCGTGGGGTAAGGTGAACACGGCGCTTGAGCAGATGGTGTTTGCCGAAGCCACGACCGTGGTGCCGCTGATTGCTTCCGACGCCTATCATCGCGGCGCCTGGAAAAAGCGGAAGCGCCGCTCCTGGGCCAAATTGTTCGATTAATCTTCATGTTTAATGGGTGAGGCGCGCTAAAGGCGCGTCTCACCTTTTCTGCCGGCGGAGCATTTGTGGCGCGCCGCCAGACCCTGCCGAATTGCGTATATTCGTATCCGCTGCGCTCGCAGCGCAGGGGCGCCGGGCCGGAATCCACACGCAAGGGTTGTGGCGGGCGTCACACTCCCGCCTTGAATCCCTCAAAAGGTGCGTTTACTGACAAAACTTCTCCCGCAGAGAGGTGCACGCTGCGCGTCAACGCTCGCTGACGTTATTGTCCGTTGACCCATAATTCTGAAATTTCAGAAGAGTGGGGTTTGGGCCGGCGCCGGCTTAGCCCATGCAGCGAGGGTATGTGCGCATTTCAGTTTGTCATATCCATCGCTTCTGAAAACTGCTCGCGGATCGCTTGCGCCGAGTGGCGCGATGATTGCGAGCACGCAAAAAGGCCCATGTAGGTAATTGGTATGGCGTTAGCCGAAGTAAACAGTGCAGGTGAGATTGAATCCCGCTCCAAGCTGGATTCCGTTACGCCGTTGGTTGTTTGCGCCGCCGTCTTTGCCGTCAGCTTTTTGGTCTGGTTCGCCTTTGTCGGCGCGTTCGTACCGCAGCGCGTCGCTTTCACGCTTTTCGGCAAAGAGATCGATATTCCGAATACCCACGCCAAATTGCTTGGCGGTGCGGTTTTGGGATCGTGGGCCCTGATCGCGTGCGCCTTCTGCGCGGAGTTTCTAATCGTCGGCTGGAAGAATTCTTCGCTTCGGCACTTGACGCTTGATCGCTCCCGTTCCGCTTGGAGCGACGTCGCGGTTTTCTTGATCGAGGTCCTCCACATCAACCGGTTCATTCTGATTGTGCTGACACTGGGCATTGGCTTGGTGTCTGGTGACTGGCTTCATGACAAGGTGGAGGCGTGGACGGGCGTGCATTTCGCGCTCGCGGATTGGTCGCTGCCTGGGCAGGTTGTATTCATATATCTGAGCTACACGTTCTTGGATTACTGGGCGCACCGCGTTCAACACCATCGCGTGTTCTGGCCGCTGCACCGGTTTCATCATTCAGCGGAAGATTTCTACATTCTCACCGCAAGCCGCGTGCACCCTGCCGATTTGTCATCTTTATTTATTGTCATGGCGCCGCTGGCGTTCATGGCGCCGTCGGCTGAAGCGATGCTGGCGATCTTTGTGCTCACCGGTTTCCTGCGCTTCGTTGTTCACTCCCGCATTCCAAGCAATTTTGGTTGGGCCGGCCGCTGGCTGGTGCAATCGCCAGTCGATCACCGGATGCATCACATCCTTGACATGTCCCAAGGCCAGGGCGGGCACTACTCGCTCTTGCCTCTTTGGGATCAATTGTTCGGAACCTGGCGCGGTGGCGGCGCCGCAGACCTCGAAATCGGCGTCGACGACCAAGCTTACCGGCACGGCCTCTGGGTATTCCCCGACATGTTGCGCGATTACTGGCAGTTCCTGAAAGAAGTTGCGGCGACCCTCGGCGTTGGCGCGAAGTCGGCCGAATTGCCGCCGCAAGAGCAACACGCGCGACCGCTTGCAGTAAATGATGCTGCGGCGCAACGCCCCGCCGCCTAAATCCCTCATCTTACAGCGTTAAAAAAACACCGCGCCTGCCGCTGCGTTTTGCAGGAACCAACTCTGCGCGCACCCGTTTCTCCTACGCATTTTCAACGACAGTGGCGTCCGGTTTTGTGCCCGAAAATGCGACGTTTCATGTGTTGGATCGATTTTGGAAAGAAAACCGGAATGCACTTTTCCTGAACGGTCCAGTTCAGAAAGCAGGAGGTTTCCATGGGAAATCAAAACGACAAAAATCGTCCGAATGAACAAAACAAGCAGCCTGGCGCTGATCAGCAAAATCCTGGGCAACAACGCCAGGATGAAGACCGCCGCAAGCGGGAAGAAGCCGAACGTCAGCAAGGCGGGCAGGCTGGGCAAAAACAGCCTGGGCAAGATCCGCAGCGCCGCGATCAGCAACGCTAACTCCTATTTGTCTGACCTTGAGGTGAAAACCTAAGGGCCCAGATAACGGAACCCCCGGAGCGAAAGCTTCGGGGGTTTTGTTTGACGGTCGCGAGAATTTGACTTTGGCCCCTCCGGCGCGTATCCACCCCGCCTTCAGGCGCAGTTTTAACTCGCGCCCTTGACCGGCACATTGGGCTGCGGAGACGCGGGAAAAACCCAGGGAGGCTGGCGAGGCACCCCGTCGGCGATGGTTCGCTCACGGGGCTGATTGCTATTGGGATGAGGTTATAGCGCATGTTTGACGCGCTGACGGAAAGGCTAGGGGGCGTATTCGACTCTCTGACGGGGCGCGGCGCTCTGTCGGAAAAAGACGTCGACGCCGCGATGCGTGAAATCCGCGTCGCGCTTCTGGAAGCGGACGTCGCCCTGCCTGTCGTTAAAACCTTTATCGAGAGTATCCGCAAAGACGCCGTTGGCGAAAGCGTGCTGCGCTCGGTCAAGCCAGGCCAGCAAGTCGTCAAGATCGTGCATGACGCGCTGGTAGAGATGTTGGGCGGCGCCGGCAATGCAGGTCACCTGGAACTCTCCACCGAACCGCCAACCGTGATCATGATGGCCGGTTTGCAAGGGTCCGGTAAAACCACCACCTCCGCCAAGATCGCGCTGCGTCTAAGGACGCTGGAGCGAAAGCGCGTGATGCTGGCTTCGCTCGACACGCGCCGTCCGGCGGCGATGGAGCAATTGGCCGTTCTCGGCAAACAGGTCGGCGTCGAGGTCATCAAGTCGGTCACGCCCGGCCAGATGGTGGTCAAGATCGTCCATGACGAATTGGCGGCGACGCTCGGTACCGACAGCCAGAGCATCG
>JBEVJO010000220.1:0-3953 GCA_040510175.1 Caulobacterales bacterium | reverse complement strand
CGAAGCCTGAAGGCGTCCTTTTGAGCCAAGTTTATCCGGGTTCTCCGGCGGATAAGGCCGGATTGAAACAAGGCGACGTGGTGCTGGCCGTCGATGATCAAGCCGTCTTTGACGAAAACGGCATCCGCTATGTGGCGGCGACAAAACGCAATGGCGATACGGTGAAGGTCGATTATCTGCGCAATGGCGCGAAGGCGGCCGTGTCCGCAAAGGTAGCGGCCCCGCCGGAAACGCCGGCGCGCGACAAGCGCACGCTGAAGGGCAACAATCCATTTGCCGGCGCAACCGTGCTCAACATGTCCCCGGCTGTGGCGGATGAGTTGGGCGTGGATCCGTTCAAGCGTGGTGTCCTTGTGTTCGAAATGCCGGCGCAAAGCGCTGCGGCGAGCGTCGGCCTGCGTCCCGGCGACATCGTGCTTGAGGTCAACGGGCAGAAGATCGCGACCGCCGCGGAGCTGGAGCAGGCAACCAAGACCGCTCCTCCAGCGTGGAAAGTCGCCATCGAGCGCGGCGGCCAGCGCATTGAGGCGCAGTTCCGCTCTTAAGGTCCGCCCGCATTGGATTGATGCAGTCCAATGCGGTAAACGGTCCTATATGAAGTGCGAAACGCACACGCATGGGATCCGTGGTGTCTGACCTGTTTGAAGCGGCTGGCATGTCCGAAGAGGCCCCGCGTCCGCTTGCGGATCGCCTGCGGCCGAAGACGCTGTCTGAAGTTGTCGGCCAGGATCACCTGCTGACGCCGGAGGCGCCGATCGGACGGATGCTGGCGAACAAGCGCCTGGCTTCAATGATCCTGTGGGGGCCGCCAGGCGTCGGCAAGACGACGATCGCACGGTTGTTGGCGGATCAGTCGGGTCTGCATTTTGAAACCTTGTCGGCGGTGTTCTCTGGCGTCGCCGATCTGCGCAAGGCGTTCGAAGCGGCCAAAGCGCGCCGCTCCATGGGCAAGGGCACGCTTTTGTTCGTGGATGAAATCCATCGCTTCAATCGCGCGCAGCAGGACAGCTTCCTGCCTTATGTCGAAGAGGGCGTGGTGACGCTCGTGGGCGCCACGACGGAAAACCCCAGCTTCGAAATCAACGGCGCTCTTCTGTCACGCTGTCAGGTGTTCGTGCTCAAGCGCCTGGACGCAGAGGCCGTCGAAAAGCTGTTGGCGAAAGCTGAAGATTTCCTCGGCAAGAAACTGCCGCTGACGGAAGACGGCCGCGCTGGCCTCATCACCATGGCGGACGGCGACGGCCGCTACGCTTTGGTGCTGGCCGACGAGGCGCTGCAACTCAAACCGAAAGCGCCGCTCAGCGCGAAGGAACTCGGCGCGGCGCTGCAAAAGCGCGCGCCCGCTTACGACAAGGATCGCGAAGAACATTACAATCTGATCTCCGCGCTGCACAAAGCCGTGCGCGGCTCCGATCCTGACGCGGCCTTGTACTGGCTGGCGCGCATGTTTGCCGGCGGTGAGAACCCGTTGTTTATCGCGCGGCGGGTCGTGCGTATGGCCTCGGAAGACATCGGCTTGGCCGATCCGAGCGCGCTTGTTGCGGCGAACGCGGCGAAGGACACCTATGACTTCCTCGGCAGTCCCGAAGGCGAACTGGCTATCGCCCAAGCCGTATTGCACATGGCCTGCGCGCCGAAATCCAATGCGACCTATGTGGCCTTCAAGCGCGCCATGGCCGCGGCGCGGGACACCGGCTCGCTGATGCCGCCGGCTCATATCCGCAACGCGCCGACGAAGTTGATGGAAGATTTGGGCTATGGCGCAGGCTACGAATACGACCACGATTCCGAGGACGGGTTCTCCGGTCAGAATTACTTCCCGGACGAAATGAAACGCCAGAAATATTACGAGCCCACTGATCGCGGGATCGAAGCACGCATCAAAGACCGGCTGGAGCGCTTCGCGCAGATCAGGGCCAAGCGCAATAATGACTAAGAAGTCAGGCCCAAAATATTCGCCGATCTATACGCAGGGCAATCCTCGCCGCCGCCAGCGCGACTGGTCGGTCGAAGCCAAACCGTTTCCGATCACCCAGGAAGACGCCGACTTTGTCCGCTCACTGTTGATCTACGAAGACCAGCACATTCTGGCCTTCGATAAGCCGTCGGGCATTTCCGCACAGGCTGGAAAAGAAGGCATCAAGACGCTCGACCGCCTGCTGACCGCCTTCGCCAAGTCCAACGGCAAAAGGCCGCAATTGGTGCACCGGATCGACCGCGAAACCTCCGGCATCATCATTGCGGCGCGCAATTATCCGGCGGCGGGTTTTCTGGGCAAAGCGTTTGCCGAACGCCGCACCGCCAAGACCTATCTGGCGCTGGCGTGTGGCGACAACCTGCCGGACGCCGGTGAGTTCTCGACGCCGCTGAAAAAGTGGCGCGATCCACGCGGCTTCGACGCCATGAAGGCGGGGGAACGCGACGATCCGGAGTCCGAGACCGCGCAAACGCGTTTCCGCACTTTGGCGCAGGGGCCGGGCTGGCGGATGCTGCATTTGGAGCCGGTCACCGGGCGCATGCATCAGATCCGTGCGCACCTGGCGCTGGCGGGCGCGCCGATCGCGGCTGATCACAAGTATGGCGGATTGAACCTTATCGGCTCGGTCAGCGTTCCCAGACTCATGCTGCACGCTTATTCCATCGAGATACCTCATCCCGCCGGCGGCAAGATGACCTTGCGGGCGCCGATGACCGATGACTTTCGCGGTGTGCTCAGCAAGCTGGGCGCTGGTTCCGCCTTGGAAGATTATTGATGCCGCGTCTGGGCGTCAGAACCGGGCGCTTCAAGAAGCTCGTTGGCAACGCAGCGCGCGACGTGGCGGTGCTCCGGCTGGCGCTGAAAGACCCGCGAACCCCGTTTCTTGCAAAAGCCATCGCCGGGGCGGTGGTGTTTTACGCCCTCAGCCCGATCGATTTGATCCCCGACTTCATCCCTGTTCTCGGTCAGCTGGATGATTTGGTTGTGGTGCCCCTCGGCCTGCTGCTGGCGTCCAAAATGGTCCCGCCCGACTTGCTGGAAGAGTTCCGCCGCCAGGCGATCGTGATCGAGCACGCCAAGATCGCCCAGCGTCCGGCCCGGCGGCGCCGGATGATTTTTGCTGCGATCGTACTCATAATCCTGGCGGGGTTGATTTATTGGGCCTGGACGATGGGATGGATTCCCTATTTTCGGCCTTAATTCCTTAAAGCGCCGCTTGCCTGTCGCTGACTGGATGACGAGCGGCCAGAGCGCAGCTATCAAGGCGCCATGAACGGCATGATTTGGGTTGCATTGGGCGGCGCCTTGGGCGCGGCGGCGCGCTACGGTACGGGCTTGGCCCTGACCCGCTGGGCGGGCGAGCATACCCAATGGGGCACGCTTGCCTGCAATGTTATCGGCTCGTTTCTGCTGGGGCTGTTGTTCGGCGCTCTGGTGCGCGGCGACATCAATGACGAGCAGCGCCTGTTTTTCGGTGTCGGCATCCTGGGTTCTTACGCCGCCTTTTCGTTTTTCTCGCTGGATACGATCCGCATGCTGGAAGAGGGCGCCTGGGCCCAGGCGTTCGGCTATGCGGCCGCGACTCTTCTGCTGTCACTAGGCGCCGTTGGGCTGGGTATGACCCTGGCGCGCGGAACCTGAGCGATGAGCAGCACCGAAATCGTGACTGTGAATGCGGACGACGGCGAGGTTCGCCTCGACCGCTTCTTGAAGCGCCGCTATCCGGCGCTAACGCAAGCGCGCGTCGAGAAGCTTTTGCGCACCGGACAAATCCGCGTCGACGGCGCGCGCGCGAAATCGTCCGACCGCGTGGGGCCAGGGCAGGAGGTGCGGCTGCCGCCCGCCAACATCCTGCACAGCGCCCCGCCCGCGAAGAAAGAGCACAAAGCCGAACCCAAACATATCGAGGAAGTCCGCAAACTGATCCTGTTCGAAGATCACGACGTCCTCGTGCTGAACAAGCCGTTCGGCATCG
>JBEVJO010000219.1:0-4284 GCA_040510175.1 Caulobacterales bacterium | reverse complement strand
GGTTCGCCCAGAATCTCACGGCGGAATTGCTTGCCGCGTTTCAGTTCGTCGGACGTCGCGGCGAAGTACCAAAGATCGCGCAACAGGCCGTCGGCGGGCGTGGCCGCCGGACCTGGAAAACCCTGAGCCGAAGCCTGGGCTGCGTCTTCGCGGCTGTCGTCCAACAAGAACCCTAAAACTATCCGGCGGGACTACCGGCTGTGCTAATCATAGGGCAAGGGCGGCGACGCCGCACCCTGGCCTAACCCCACTTCGCCTCAAACCGCTCGCGGCTAATCGACCAGACATCGGCCGGAAATCCGAACAGCTCGACTTGACCCGAAATGCCTTCGCCCAATTTCTCCGCCACGCGTCGCGAATTCGTGTTGTTTGGCCGGATAAGGCTAATAATTCGCTGCCGTCCCATGACGTCAAAAGCGTAGCGGGCCGAAGCGACCGCCGCCTCCAACGCGTAGGCCTTGCCGCGGAAGGCCGGATGCACGCCCCAGCCAATCTCCAGATCTGGCCAGCCTTCCGGCATCCAAGGTCCGGTGCGGCCAGCCCAGCGGCCCGTTTCTTTGTCGATCATGGAGAAAAAGCCGAAGCCCCGCAGGCTCCAATGGCCGACCAGAAAGGCAAAGGTGCGCCAGGCCATGGCTTTGTCCTGGGGTTTGCCGTCCAGGGTCAAAAAAGCCGCCGTCAAAGGGTCAGCCATCATCTCCGCGTGCGCTGGCGCATCTTCCGCCAGCGGCGGACGGAGCAAAAGCCGTTCGGTTTCAAGCCTGGGCCCGGACATGGCAAACTCCGTTTGTCTTCCGCCTATTTTGACGCAACGGGGCGACTTCTACACGGGATTGGCGGCGTGGAATGCTTGCCAAGCCGCGCCGCGGGTGAAAAACACGGTCCCGGAAGCCGATTCCGCTCTTAAAGCGGGTCACAAAGGGCGACGCTCGCGAATGAAGATCATGCTCGTCACCGACGCCTGGGAGCCTCAGGTCAATGGCGTGGTGCGGACCTTATCGCGCACCATGGCCGAGGTGCGCGCCATGGGGCATGAGATCGAAGTGGTCTCGCCCAATGACGGCTACAAGACCGTGCCCCTGATCACCTATAGCGAAATCAAGCTGGCGATCGGCGCGCGCGACGACATTGAAGAACGCTTTTTGGCGTTCGCGCCTGACGCTGTGCACATCGCTACTGAAGGCACGCTGGGTTGGGACGCGCGCGCGGTTTGCCTACAGCACAAATTTCCGTTCACTACGTCGTATCACACGCAATTTCCGGAATACGTCCATGCGCGTTTCTGGTGGATTCCGTTATGGGCGGGCTATCGCTTCATGCACGCCTTTCACGACAAGAGCGGCCGCATGATGGTGGCGACGCCGACCATGATGGAGCGGCTCGCCAAGCGCGGCTTCAAAAACACCACGGCCTGGACGCGCGGGGTCGATACCGAAGCCTTCAATCCCGAAAAACGCGGCGTCAATGGCGGCGTGTTTCAAGGGTTGGAGCGTCCGATCTGGGTCAATGTTGGCCGCGTCGCCGTTGAGAAAAACATCGAGACGTTTTTGGCGCTCGATCTGCCAGGCACAAAAGTTGTCGTCGGCGATGGTCCGCAGCGCGAAGAGCTGGCGGCGAAGTTTCCCAAGGCCGTGTTCACCGGCGCCAAGTTCGGCGAAGAGCTGGCGCGGCACTATGCCGACGCGGACGTCTTCGTGTTTCCGTCGCTCACCGACACATTCGGTCTGGTGCTGTTGGAGGCCATGGCCTGCGGCACACCGGCGGCAGGGTTCAATGCGCCAGGGCCGAAGGATTTGATCCCTGGCTCGGGCGCAGGCGCTGTCTCGGATGATTTGCAGCAAGCGTGTCTGGATGCATTAAAATGCGACCGCGATGACACGCGCGCTTATGCAGAGAAGTTCTCTTGGCGGGCTTGCGCCGAGGAATTCGTGCGCAATCTGGAGCCGCTGCCGCCTAAGGAAAAGATGCGATTCTGGCGGCGCCTGCGCGCTCTGCGCTTGCGGCGGCGCAAGCGTAAAGTGGTTCCGGCGCCTGCGGCGGAATAACGCTTAAGTCAAACCAATCAGCCTGCGGATGTCCTCTGGACCTTTGCTTTCCGCACGCAGGGCCCGCAGCGTCACGGATTGGTCGCGCTTGGCGTAACGTTTGCCGTCCGGCCCGACGATCAATGCGTGGTGGCGGTAGGCCGGCGTCGGCAAACCCAACAATGCCTGCAGCAGCACATGGATGTGGGTAGAGGCGAACAAATCCTCGCCGCGAATGACGTGCGTTACATTTTGAAGGGCATCGTCAATCACCGCCGCTAGGTGATACGCCACGCCAAGATCCTTGCGCGCCAGCACCACGTCGCCCATCAGATCGGGCCGCGCCGTATGCATGCCCGTATATTTTTCGCCGGTTTCCGCGAAGCGGAGAGCATCAAATGTATCTCCCAGCTTTTGCCGCGCCGCCTGCAACGACAATCGCCAGGCAAAAGATTCGCCTTTTTCCAGGCGCGCTTTTTCTTCGTCTGGCGGCAAGGTCGCGCCGACATAGATCAGGCCATCCGGCCCCTCGCCGGCGCCATGCGGCGCGCGGGCGATGTCGTCGAGGATTTCCTTGCGCGTCTTGAAGCAGCGATAGAGCAGGCCATCAGCTTCCAACTGCGCGCGATAGCTTTCATAAACCGCGCGGCGCGTAGATTGCCGCAGCACTTCACCGTCCCAGGACAAACCCAGCCAAGCCAGGTCTTCAAGGATCGCCGCGTCAAATTCCGGCCTGCAGCGCGTTTCGTCGATATCCTCGATGCGCAGCAAAAACTGTCCGCCCGCAGCGCGCGCCGCGTCGTGCGCGAGGACGGCTGAATAGGCATGGCCGAGATGGAGATAGCCCGTGGGCGACGGCGCGAACCGTGTAACGAACACTACCGCGTCAAACCTGCGGTGCCGGGCGCGCGAGCGGGCGTGAAGGTGTAGCGGCCGGGGCCGGCATAGTCCTCGGCGTCGAAAATCTTGTCGTCGACGATACGCGTGGTCGCATAGCCTAAGGGCCGCAGGAAATTGAACGCGTCCTGCCCCTTGTCGCCATAGGTCGCCATGGAATCGTCGGACAGAGTGATGAGCAAGGACGGTTTGAAGCGCGCGATGGTCCAGCGGCCGCCGCGCAGGAATTGCATTTCCCGGCCGTCCAGATGGACCTTCACGAAATCCAGGCGGCGAAAGCCCCGGGCGGCGGCGAAGGAATCCAGCGTGTCGACTTCCGGGCTGGTGCGGCTCTCGGCGTCCAACAGGGTGATCGGCTCGATTTGAATATTGCCTTTGCCGCTGGCGGCGGCGGCGATCTTCACCAGGCGGCGGCGGCGGAGTTCCGGCTCCAGCGCATAGATCAGGCCCTTGGGCGCGAGCCGGGCGAAGGTTTTGACGAACTGCCCGCCTTCGGCGCCCAGATCCATGACCACGGCGTCGCGGCGGATTAGCGGGGCGATCAGATTGCCCAAGCGTCTGCGGCGGGACAAAAAGGCGGCGGAAAGCGCTTGTCCTGTCCAACCGCGCTCTTGTTGAGCGGGTTCTGTTGTCGAGGACGCCACCGTTTCCACCAATACTCTCCCTTATCCGGGCTCTTGCTAAGCTTTTGCCGCAAGGTCAAGCGCAACACTGTGGCGTAACCTAGCACAAACGAGGCGCACCGGCCGGGATGGCGCCCGGACGGCTGTGTAAAGCGCCGCGATTCGTCTGGCGATGCGGGCGGCGGGCGCGAATGGCACGTGAAATACGCAGCGCGCGGGCATTTAGCAGGATTTGCAGCAGCTTTGGGCGCCGCTGCCTAATGGATTGAAGTCAAAAGCAATTGCCCGCAACCAAAACGCCAAAAGCAGCGTCATACACATGACATGGAATTAACGCATATGGCGGCTGCCTGCAGCTGTGGTTATAAGGGTGGCAGAGGGAGAGCTGACTTCAGTCGACAGCATCATCATATCCCCGCGCGAGGCGCCGCCACCGGCCGGACTTTCCGGCGGTCACAGAGCTTGCCGCTCATGACCTTGGGTTTTGCGCCTCCGTATTTCAGTAGCCCCTTCTTCCGTTCGGGCAGCGTGCTCTGATGCGCGTAATGAAGGATCCTCCGTCGGGTTGGCCGGCTCTGGTCCTGAACGCCGATTACCGGCCGCTTTCTTATTATCCCTTGTCGCTCTGGCCCTGGCACGATGTCGTGAAGGCCGTCTTCCTCGACCGGGTCGAGGTGATTGCCGTGTACGAGCACAAGGTGCGCTCGCCGTCTTTCGAGATGCAGCTGCCCTCGGTCATC
>JBEVJO010000218.1:0-6542 GCA_040510175.1 Caulobacterales bacterium | reverse complement strand
CATCGACGTCGTGCGCGGCGGCACGGCGACGCAACTTGCCAGCAAGGCTGCCTTTGAAGCGGCGGGCATCGGACCATCAGACATTGATGTCGCCCAATTGCAGGACACCGAAGCGGGCGCCGAAATCATGCATATGGCGGAGAACGGCTTCTGTGCCGATGGTGAACAAGAACAATGGATCGCCGAGGGCCGGACATTGCTGACGGGCGCCCTGCCGGTCAACACTGATGGCGGCTGCATCGCTTGCGGCGAGCCGATCGGCGCTTCCGGTTTGCGGCAGGTCTATGAAAACTTCACCCAATTGCGCGGCCGCGGCGGCGCCCGGCAGGTGCGCGGCGATTTGAAGACCGCGTATTCTCACGTTTATGGCGCGCCGGGCGTTTCGGCTGTGAGCATTCTGGAGCGATAGAGGTAATGGACCTTTCCTTCGCGCCAGAAGAAATCGCTTTTCGTGATGAAATTCGCCGCTTTCTAACGACCAAGCTCAGCTCGTGCCTGCGCGCCGGCATGGCGGCGTCACCCACCGTGTTCGTTGAGCCGGAGGTCGGTCTGGAATGGCAAGCGATCCTGCATAAACAAGGCTGGCTTGCCTATAATTGGCCAGCTGAATACGGTGGTCCCGGTTGGAACGCCACGCAGCGGTATATTTTTGAAAAAGAATGCGCGCTCGCGGGTGCGCCTGCTTTGCCGGTTCTGGGGCTGAAGCTGCTGGCGCCGGTGATCTACACGTTTGGAACCGAAGCGCAGAAGCGCCGTCTACTGCCGCGTATCCTGACTGCTGAGGATTATTGGTGTCAGGGTTTTTCCGAGCCTGAAGCCGGATCGGACCTTGCCGGTTTAAAAACGCGGGCCGTACGCAAAGGCGATTCCTACATTATCAACGGCTCAAAGATTTGGACGACGCACGCCCATCACGCCAATCGCATTTTCTGTCTGGTTCGCACCGATCAGACCGGCAAACGCCAGCAGGGCATTACGTTTCTTTTGATCGACATGAAGCAGACGGGCGTCACGGTGCGGCCTATCAAAACCCTGGCGGGTGACCACGAAGTAAATCAGGTTTTCTTCGACGACGCCGTTGCGCCAGTCAGCGATCGCATCGGCGACGAGGGTGAGGGCTGGTCGATCGCCAAATTCCTACTGCAGAACGAGCGCGGGGGGTCCTGCCATGCGCCGCGTCTGCTCGCCGATCTCGAAGCGATTGCTGACATCGCCGCGTCGGAGCCCGATGGCGCGGGCGGCCGCCTGAGCGGCGATCGCGAGTGGCGCCGCCGCGTTGCGCGTATCAAGCTTGGCGCTCAGGCGCTGGAAGTTTTGGAGCTGCGAATTCTTGCGCAGGTCGCCAAGGGCACGGAGCCTGGCCCGCAAACCTCCGTCGTCAAGTTGCTGGCGTCGAATTTGCGCCAGGACATTGATCTGTTGGCGGTTGACGTGTTTGCGGAAGCGGGACTGCAACTCGACGCTGCGCGTCCCTTCTATGGCGATTCGGCGCCCGAAGCGCACCACAGCAAAGCGGCGCAGATAGCCGCAGCGCGCTATCTGAACAGTCGCGCTTGGACGATTTTCGGCGGCACCAATGAAGTCCAATCCGGTATCATTGCCAAGACTGTGCTTGGTCTTTAACTGCTGGCGCGCTTTTTGGCCTCTACAGCGGCGGTGATCTGCGCTGGTTCGAAATAATAGGGCCGGATCTCACACACTTTGTCCCCGCGAAAGCGGTACATTTCGGCGAGGCGCGCTCGCGGCAAAGCCGGGTCTTTGAAGATGAAGCTGACCAGCGCGATCACGTAGTCGCCGCCGGCGGTGATCTGCTCGAGGTCCAATCGCTCGACGTCCATCATCGACATCACTTTGAGGAACAGTTCCTGCAAGGCGCCGCGTCCTTGGTAGAGTCCAGCATAGGGCAGGGCGTCCGCTTCGGTGATGAAAAGGTCGTCCGTCAGATATTCTTCGGCTAAGGTCCAAGCGCCCGCGCCAGTGGCGGCGTACAATTTCTCGATGATGGCGAGAGTCCGGGCGGTATTTTCGACCATGTTGCGCTCCCTGTTGGAGCGCTAACGTCCTCCGAGCGTTTCACCGCCGCACCTGTTGATTGTGAGAGCTAATCGGTGGTGCGCCAGGTCCGCTGCCGTCCCTTGGACGAAGACGGCAGCGGCTCTTTGTCGTGGATCAAGCGGCGTCGACCAGGACGATTTCGCTATCCTCGACGGCGGTGACTTTCAACACATCGACATCTGTGATCGCCACGCCGTCGCGCGCGTTGGCGAACACGTCTTCGATCTGCACCGAGCCGGTGGCAGGCACCAGATAGGCCTTCCGATCCTTGCCGAGCTTGTACTCGGCGGTTTCTCCAGCCTTCAGCGTTGCGCCCAGCACTCGGGCGTCCGTGCGGATAGGCAAGGCGTCATTGTCGTTTGCAAAGCCCGAAGCCAACGTCACAAAGCGGCCGCTGCGGTCGCCTTTGGGGAAAGGCTTGGCGCCCCACGATGGCTTTTCACCAGTGCGGGTGGGCATGATCCAAATTTGGAAAAGGGTCGTGGTCACGTCCTCGCGATTATATTCTGCGTGACGTATACCCGTGCCGGCCGACATGACCTGCACGTCGCCGGCTTCGGTGCGGCCCTTATTGCCAAGGCTGTCCTCGTGCGTAATCGCGCCTTTGCGGACATAGGTGATGATTTCCATGTCGCGGTGGGGATGCGGCGGAAACCCGCTGTGGGGGGCAATCGCGTCATCGTTCCAGACTCGCAGATTGCCCCAGTTCATCCGGGCGGAATCGTAATAGTCCGAGAACGAGAAGTGATGCTTGGCGTCCAGCCAGCCGTGATTGGCGCCGCCCAGGCGCTCGAAAGGGCGCAGTTCGATCATGATCCTCTCCGTTGACGGTTCGCTGTCGAACCGTGCCGCGTTGCATGACCGTTATTTAGTAACGCCGATCCAAAAAAATAAGGGGGCGCCCCTTACCAGGGATGTGGCTCGCCATTCCATTTGTAGAAGTCGCCGGACCGTTCCAGCGTCCATTCCGCTGCCACTTTGCGAATGCCCGTCGCGCTTTCCTGGGGCGTGATGTCGGCCGAGGGGCCGCCCATGTCGGTCTGGACGTAGCCGGGATGGAGGATGCCCACGATAATGCCGCGATCCTTCAGGTCCATGGCTGCGGAGCGCATCATACGTCCAAGGCCTGCCTTGGCCGCGCCGTAGGCATACAAACCGCCATAGGGCCAAGTGGAGGCCGCTAATTGGCTGGAGAAATTGATGACCTTTGAGCCGCGCTCCAGCCGGGGCAGAAAACCCTGCAGAACCCGCAGCGGCCCCTTCAGCATGACGTCGAGCGTGTCGTCGAAAACATCCCAATCCGTCGTTTCTAATTCGGGCGTGACCGTGCCCAGCACCCCTGCGACCGTATAGAGAATGTCGATCTTCTCTTTGCCTGACGCGGCGGCGGCCCTGACTGAGGCGTCGCTCCTTACATCGATGGACTGCACCGAAACCTTGCCGCCAGACGATGCGGCCAAAGCGTTCAGCTTGTCCGCCTTTTCCGGCGAACGGCAAAACGCCAGGACTTGATCGCCCGCTTGCGAATGCTGTTTTGCGAGTTCAAGGCCGATGCCGCGACTTGCGCCGATAATTGCGATGACCGCCATGTTCCGCTCCGTCCAAAATGGCCTTCGAAAACCGGTCTTTTTGTAGGCTCGACGGATTGCAAGTCAATTCGTCATTTGGTTAGCAAAAGTCAGGACGCGAAGCGGCGCCCTTTCGGTTAGGGATCGTAGAGCAAACGAAGCCCATGCCGGATTGTGTGGGACGAGGCGCGCAAGAATAGATAAACGTCCGTTTACGGATTAATTTTGATGGTTTGGCCTGGTTCGAGCGGCATGGCGGCGAATGGAAGATCGCTTACATCAAGCACGACTTTCAATGGGTCGACGGCAACAATTCCATGCTCGACACAAGCGCGCCGGAATTGCGGGGGCAGATGGAAAAGGTGTTTAGCGCCGCTAATATTGAGGCGGCGAAAGCCGTAAAGTTTCCACCGCTCCGTTAGATGTGACGGTCCTTAGCCCGGAGTTGAAGGCGACTGCGCAAGTTCGCTTTCCGCGCTTATGCGGCTGCGCAAAGCGCTCAGGGCGCCGGCCCGGGCTGGCCGCGAGATTGGCGATAAAGGCTGCAAGGCTGAAGCGGCCGCATTGCTCAAAAAGGTGAACGCGAAAGCGGGCGCGCACTAAGGGTCTGCGCCACGGCCGCTTGCGTCTTGACGCCCATTCATCCGATCACCGCATTCGCGCATATTCCTGCGCGACGAGGAGAAAGTTCTCGGTCGGCTCGGTGCGCTTCAAACCGCCGCGCCAGGCGACGCCGATTTCCAGCGCGGGAATGGCCTCTTTCAATGGCCGCCATTCGATGCGCTCTCCCTCCAAGGACCACGGCCGATAGAGGACGTCCGGCAGGATGGTCGCACCAGCGCCGTTCGCCACCAGACTTCGCACCGCCTCCACCGACGCGGTGCGGATGATCTGCTGCGGCTGCCCAACCGCAGCCCACAAAGGGCGCGTGGCGCCCTCCAGCTCCTCCAACCGCGTCATGATCAGACATTCGTCCTTCAGGTCGGCGGCTGAGACGGCTTCCTGTTCACAAAGGCGATGCGACACCGGCAGCCAGACGCGCCAGCTGGATTGAATGACGGGATAGGCGTCCAAGGCCTGCCGGTTTTCGATCAGCGACACCATCAATAGCGCCACGTCGATCTCGCCATTCACCAGCAGGTGTTCAATGTAGGGCCGCTCATCCTCGACGACATGCACTTTCACTTTCGGAAAGACGCGCTGATAGCGGTCGAGCAGCACGGGCAGGAAATAGCCGGTGACGAGCGGCGTCACGCCAATATTCAGCGTTCCCGCCAACGCGTCCGGGCGGATCGAGAGCGCCTGCTTGGCTTCGCGCACGCTTTCCAGAATTTGGTGGGCGTGACGCAAGAACTGGTGTCCAGCATGGGTGAGGACCATGCCGCGCGCGTGACGCTCGAAAAGGGCAGCACCGAGATCCGTCTCCAGCGCCTTGATTGCTTCCGTAACGGCGGACTGCGAGATATTGAGCAATAAGGTTGCGCCAGCCACCGAACGTGCCTCGGCGACGGCGATAAAATAGCGGACGTTTTTGATCGTAATCGCGATCGGCCGATCCTATCGATTTTTCCGGCAGCCTGCTCGATAACCAGGCGCTGCTTCCGCTTGAGTAGCCAGCACAGTGAGCGCCAGCCCATGAATTTCATACTGCCGCAAATAAAATCCGACTTCTAGCACCAATCGGTTTTTCCGAACGCTGCCTTCTTCGGAATGAATTGGGCGCCCTTAGAAGTCGCGCATAGTCTCCTCGGCGACGCACAAACACGGTGGACCTTCATGCTGATCGGATCAGATATCGTCCAAGGCGCCGGCGCGGCGGAGCTCCTGATCGACCCCAAAACCGCGGAGCGCTTCGCGGAAATTCCGTCCGCCACCTATGAGCAGGTGGAAGCGGCCATAGGCGCGGCGCGGGCGGCGTTTCCGGCCTGGAGCCGCACCTCCCCCGCCGAACGCAGCCTGATGCTGCTCAAACTCGCTGACGCCATAGAAGCGGAGGGCGCGGCGCTGGCGGGCCTGGAAGCACGCAATTGCGGCAAGCCGCTGCATCTGGTGCTGCGCGACGAAATCCCGGCCTCGGTCGATTGCTTCCGGTTTTTCGCCGGGGCCGCGCGCACGCTGAGCGGCCCGGTCGCGGGCGAATATCTGGCCGGCCACACATCCATGATCCGGCGCGATCCCGTCGGAGTCGTCGCCTCGATCGCACCGTGGAACTACCCTTTGATGATGGCGGCCTGGAAACTGGCCCCGGCTTTGGCGGGCGGCAATTGCGTCGTCCTGAAGCCATCAGAGCAAACGCCGCTCTCGACGCTCAAGCTCGCCGAGATCATCGCGGGCATTTTCCCGCCGGGCGTGGTCAATATCATTGTCGGCGAAGGCCAGTCGGTGGGTCAGCAATTGATCGACGATCCGCGCGTCGACATGATTTCGCTGACTGGCGACATCGTCACCGGCCAGAAGGTGTTGAGCGCCGCCTCCAAATCGATCAAGCGGACCCATCTGGAACTGGGCGGCAAGGCGCCGGTGATTGTGCTGGGCGACGCCGATATCGACAGCGTGGTCGAAGGCCTGCGCACCTTCGGCTTTTACAATGCCGGCCAGGATTGCACCGCCGCCTGCCGTGTCTACGCCGCAGACGCCGTCTACGACAAACTCGTGGCGGCTCTGTCGAGCGCCGCCGCCAGCATCGTCTATGGCAGCGAAGCCGATGATCAGAACGAGATGGGCCCGCTGATTTCCGCGCGCCAGCATTCGCGCGTCGCCTCTTTTGTCGCCCGCGCGGCGAGCCTCAGCCACATCGAAGTGGTCACTGGCGGCGCCAGCGCCAATAAAGGGTTTTTCTTCCAGCCCACCGTCATCGCCAATGCGTTGCATTCGGATGAAATCGTCCAGCGCGAAGTGTTTGGTCCGGTGATTTCCGTC